>CAXICP010000490.1:0-2611 GCA_964022595.1 uncultured Salipiger sp. | reverse complement strand
GAAACCACCGTGCCCGAAGCCGTCTACCGCAGCACCTTTGACCGGCTGCTGGGCGAAGATGCGCAGGATTTCAACGGGCTGGTCGCCGAACTTGACGGCAATATCGTGGGGCTGACCCATTACGTGTTTCATCGCCACTGCTGGCGCATCGAAAACGTGTGCTACCTGCAGGACCTTTTTGCCCTGCCCGAAGCGCGCGGCAAGGGCGTGGGCCGCGCGCTGATCGAAGCGGTCTATGCCGCCGCGGACAAGGCTGGCGCGCCGTCGGTCTACTGGATGACACAGGATTTCAACGACACCGCGCGCCAGCTTTACGACCGGGTCGGCAAGCTGACGCCCTTCATCAAGTACCAGCGCCCCTGAAGCGCAGGCTTTGCCCGGCGCCGGCGGCCTGCCATCCCCGCCGGGGTCGCTCTGTCTGGACTCGTTGGGCTGGGCGCGGTACGAGTTCGGCCCGGATTGGGCGGCGCGCAAAGCTGCGCGGCATCAATGCGCTCAATCCTGACCAGAGGGGGCCGAGAACTGCCATGATCGTGATAGCCGCGACGCTGATCGGAGCGTTCCTTGGCGGGTTGACCGCCCGCCGCCGCAAGGGCAACGCCGCCGATATCGCGCAATACGCCACCGGTTTCGCCATCGCCTTTGCGCTTGCGGGGCTGGTGCTGACGATCATCGTGGAAAAGACCGTCACCTAGGCGCCCGCCCCCGCGCCTAGCGGTCCAGCCCCCGCGCTTAGCGGTCCAGGCCGGTCAGCGCGGCGGCGAATTCCTCGGGGTCGAAGGGCGCCAGATCGTCGATCTGTTCGCCCACGCCAATGGCATGGATCGGCAGCCCGAACCTGTCTGCCAGCGCCACCAGCACGCCGCCCTTGGCCGTGCCGTCCAGCTTGGTCATCACCAGCCCCGACACATCCGCCACCTGGCGGAAGATCTCGACCTGGTTCAGCGCGTTCTGCCCGGTGGTCGCGTCCAGCACCAGCAGCGTGTTGTGCGGCGCATCGGGGTCCTTCTTGCGGATCACGCGGACGAGCTTGGCCAGCTCTTCCATCAGGTCGTGACGGTTCTGCAGCCGCCCGGCGGTGTCGATCATCAGCAGATCGGCGCCCGTGGCCTGGGCCTGCGTCATCGCTTCGAACGCCAGGCTGGCCGGGTCGGACCCTTCGGGCGCCGTCAGCACCGGCACGCCGGCCCGGGTGCCCCAGACCTGCAACTGCTCGACCGCCGCCGCGCGGAACGTATCGCCCGCCGCGATCACCACCGATTTGCCCGCCGCGCGGAACTGCGAGGCCAGCTTGCCGATGGTCGTGGTCTTGCCCGACCCGTTCACGCCGACCACCAGCACCACCTGCGGCGTCTTGGGGTAGATCGGCAGCGGGCGCGCGACGGGGTCCATGATGCGGGCGATCTCGGTCGCCAGCGCCTGCTTGATTTCCTGCGTGGACACGCGGCGCCCATAGCGCCCCTCGGCGATGTTCGCGGACACCCGCAGCGCCGTGTCGACGCCCATGTCCGACGCGATGAGCAGCTCTTCAAGGCTTTCGAGCATCTCGTCGTCAAGCACGCGGCGCGCCACCGGGGCCTGCGGGGCCTCGCGCCCGAACAGGCGCCCAAGGATCCCCGAACGTTCCGGCGTCTGCACGGGCGTTTCCGGCGGCGGGGCCAGCGGCGCGGGGTCAAGCGGTGCGGGCGCCTCGACCGGTGCAGGCGGGGCGATCTCGGACGGGGCGGACGGGATCGGGTCCTCGGGCGGGGGCGCGACAGGACCCGGGTCGGGGGAATCGGGCGGGGGCGAAACCGGATCGACCGGCGCCGGGCTTTCCAGCGGCGGCGCATCCGGCGCCGCGGGCGGCGCTTCGGGGATTTCGCGCACCGGTTCGGGCTGCTCGGAGGGCGGCGGCGGCACGTCCGCCGGCGCCGGGGCGCCGGGCGCGTCGTCGCCCCCATCCTGCACGATGGCATCGAGCCCCTCTTCGAGCTTCGACGACGATTTGAACAGTTTGCTCTTGAGCTTGCCGAAGAAGGACATGGCGCGACCTTTTGTTGCCTGCCCTTCACCTAGTACGCCGGGGCGCGCATGAAAAGTGTCACTTGCCCTTGCGATGCGCCCCCCTTCCCTATGCCCAAAGGCTCTGGCAAGGTCGCGCCATGTTCCGCCGTTGCCTTCTTGCCCTCGCCCTGGCCCTTGGCGCCAGCCCCCTTGCCGCCTCCGAGCCGCTGTCGGGCGCGCAATTCGAACGCTATGTCACCGGAAAGACGCTGTATTTCGGCCTCGGCGGCACCGCCTACGGGGTCGAGGAATATCTGCCGGACCGCAAGGTGCGCTGGTCCTTTCTGGACGGCCGCTGCAAGGACGGGTTCTGGTACGAAGATGCGCGCATGATCTGCTTCGTTTACGATGATCAGCCCGGCGCCCAATGCTGGAGCTTCTTTCGCGAAGGCACCGGCCTGCGCGCCGTCTTCCAGGACGATCCGGAAAACACCGTGCTGTACGAGGCCCGGCAGGACGATGCGCCGATGATGTGCCTTGGCCCCGAGGTCGGCGTCTGACCCGCGCGTGTCGTCAGGCCAGCGCGGCCGGCATCAGCCCGCGCAGCGAATTGCCGATCCAGATC
>CAXICP010000489.1:0-2614 GCA_964022595.1 uncultured Salipiger sp. | reverse complement strand
TCACAAGCCCCGCCGCGTCACGGAACGCGCGCGCGAGGGCGTTTTCGGGCACGATCCCGGCGCCGACCTCGTTGGTCACGAAGACCACGGGCGCGCTTTGCCGCGCGATCAGCCCCGACAGGTCGGCGCAGGCGGCTTCCCAGTCTGCCCCCGACAGCATCAGGTTGCTCAGCCACAGCGTCAGGCAATCGACAAGGCGCGGGGCGGCCCCGTCGCTGTCGCGCAGCGCGCCGGCAAGGTCCATCGGTTCGGCCACGGTGCGCCAATCGGGCCCGCGCCGGGCCTGGTGGCGGGCGATGCGGTCGGCCATCTCGGCGTCCAGCGCCTGGGCCGTGGCGATGTAGATGGCGGGGCGCCCAAGGCCCAGCGTCATCTCTTCGGCGAGGCGGCTCTTGCCAGAGCGCACGCCCCCGGTGATCAGGATCGACTTTCCCATGGCGCCGTGACAAATCAGGTTCCGCGCGATTTGGAAAGCCTCATGACCCCCCTTCACCCCTCCGACATGATCCTGATCCGGCATGCCCCTGCGGACCACGGCGGAAGGCTTTGGGGGCGGGGCGATCCGCCGGCGATCCTGCCGCCCGAGGGCCAGCTTGCCGCGCTGCGGCAATGGCTTGCGCCCTGCGCCCTGGTTGCCAGCCCCGCGCTGCGCTGCCGGCAGACCGCCGAGGCGCTGTTTCCCGGGCGCGCCCCGGATTGCGATCCGGACCTGCGGGAACAGGATTTCGGCGCCCATGAGGGGCTGCGATTTCAGGATCTGCCCGACCTTGGCCCGCTGCCCCGCGCCGCGCTGGCGGATTACGCCGGCCCCGGGGGCGAAAGCTTTGCCGATCTGCACGCCCGCGTGGCCCCGGCGCTGGCGCGTATTGCGTCGATCACCGGGCCGGTCGCCATCGTGGCCCATGCGGGCACCATCCGCGCCGCGCTGGGTGAGGCGCTGGGACAGGCATCGCAGGGGCTGGCCTTCGACGTGGCGCCGCTGTCGGTCACGCGCCTGCGCCGGGTGGCGGGCGGCTACGCGATCATCACGGTCAACGCGGGGCTGGCATGATGTTCTGCGGGGCTATGGCGCTGGGCTTGGCGGTGGATGCGTTGGTGGGCTGGCCGGACCGGCTGTTTCGCCGCCTGTCGCACCCGGTGGTCTGGATCGGAGCGTTGATCCACGCATTGGACCTGCGCTGGAACGACGGCCCCTCGGCGCGTCGCCGCCGCAAGGGGGCGCTGACGGTGGCGGCGGTGCTGGGCGCCACGATCCTGCCCGCGGCGGCGGTGCAATGGGCGCTGCCGGGCGGGGTCTGGGGCGCGGTGCTGACGGGGGTGCTTGCCTGGCCGCTGATCGCGGCGCGCTCGCTTGACGATCACGTGGCGGCGGTCGCGCGCCCGCTGGCGCGGGGCGATCTGGCCGGGGCGCGGGGCGCTGTCGGTCTTATCGTGGGGCGCGACCCGATGACGTTGGATTCGGCAGGGGTCGCGCGCGCCGCGCTTGAAAGCCTTGCGGAAAACGCATCGGACGGCGTGGTGGCGCCGCTGTTCTGGGGCGCCATCGCGGGTCTGCCGGGCATCGCGGCCTACAAGGCCATCAACACGATGGATTCGATGATCGGCCACCGCACCGACCGCTACGAGGATTTCGGCAAGGCGGCGGCGCGGCTGGACGATCTGGTCAACCTTATTCCTGCGCGGTTGACCGGCGCGTTGCTGGCGCTTGCGTCCGGGCGCGCGGCCCGGGCGGTCGCAGGCATGCGCAGGGACGCGGCAAAGCACCGGTCCCCCAACGCTGGCTGGCCCGAGGCGGCGCTGGCTGCGGCCATCAACGTGCGCCTGTCCGGTCCAAGGATCTATGCCGGGACCATCGCCGACGAGCCGTGGGTCAACGCCGGGGCACCGGACCCGGACGCCGACGCGATGCGCCGGGGGCTGGCGCTTTACCGCCGCACCGTGCTGCTGGGCGGCACCGTGCTGGGCGGACTGGCGCTGATCTGACATCACGACCGCGCGGGGCAGGCTGTGCGGGCGCGCGATCTGGCGTAATAATGAGTCGCATCGCCAAAGAGGTGCCGATGCCCGCTTTCGATCCCCATCTTGCCGACATCCGCTTCGGCTGCGGGCTGTCCGCGCTGATCGCTCCGCCCGGGGATGCCGGTGCGTTGCTGGACCAGTTGCAAGGCCCCGATCTTGCGGCGCAGCGCTTTGCCATCGAACCCTTCGACATCTTCCGCAAGCGCATTGTCCTTTACAACGAACAGGGGCGCATCCGCCGCGCCAACCGTGGCACCCCGCGCGAAGAGGCCGCGAAACAGGCGATGCAGGCCATGAACCGCACGGCCCGGCAGGCGCAGACGGCGTGGCTGGGCCAGGCATTGGCGCGCCGGGCGATGACCGCGGCGCCGTTTCGCGAACGTCTTGCCGGGTTCTGGGCCGACCATTTCACCGTGGCGGGCAAGGCGGCGCTGATGCGCCGCGCCGTGTCCCCTTATGTCGAAGAGGCGATCCGCCCGCATCTGTCCGGGCGGTTCGAAGATCTGCTGATCGCGGCGGTGACGCACCCGGTCATGGTGTCCTACCTGGATCAGCGCGGCGCGGCGGGGCCGAATTTGCCGCGCGGCAGGAAGGG
>CAXICP010000488.1:0-2628 GCA_964022595.1 uncultured Salipiger sp. | reverse complement strand
GGTGAAGCTGGTCAACCGGATAAAGGCCGCCGCCGACAAGCCCGACGAGGTCGCCCCCGAGGTGCACACCGGCCCCTCGCAGCTGGATATCCTGATCGACATCCGCGACGCGCTGAAAAAGTAGTGCTTCGGGTCCCGGCTGCGCGGTTGCGCGACCGGGACCGCTTCGCTATCAGGCGCGCATTCCCCGAGGCGGCGCAGAGGCAGCCATGAGCAAGGTCCTTAAAATCGCCTATGGCAGCGTTGCCGTGGGGCTTGCGGTTCTTGCGCTCAAGACGCTGGCGTGGTGGCTGACCGGGTCGGTGGCGCTGTTGTCGGATGCGCTGGAAAGCATCGTCAACGTGGCCACGGCGCTTGCCGCGCTGGTCGCGTTGCGCATCGCCGCGATGCCGGCCGATGCCGACCATCCCTTCGGCCATCACAAGGCGGAATATTTCAGCGCCGTTCTCGAAGGCGTGCTGATCGTCGTCGCCGCCATCCTGATCCTGCGCGAAGCCTGGGGGGCCTGGCAGGACCCCCGCGTCATTCAGGCGCCCTGGCAGGGGCTGGCGATCAACCTTGTGGCGGGGGTGATCAACGCGATCTGGTGTTCGGTGCTGCTGCGCACGGGGCGGCGCATGCGCTCGCCCGCGCTTGAAGCCGACGGCAGGCACCTGCTGACCGATGTGGTCTCGTCGGTGGGGGTGACCTGCGGCGTGGTGGCGGCGGTGCTGACGGGCTGGGCCTGGCTGGACCCGCTGCTTGCGGCGCTGGTCGCGGTAAACATCCTGTGGTCCGGCTGGGAGGTGGTGCGCCATTCCATCGGCGGGCTGATGGACGAAGCCGCCCCGGAAGGCGAAGTCGAACAGATGCGGGCGCTGATTTCGGCGAATGCCGCCGGCGCGGTCGAAGCGCATGACCTGCGCTCGCGCCGCGCCGGGCGGGCGCTGTTCGTGGAATTCCACCTGGTGGTTCCCGGAGAGATGACCGTCGAGGCGGCGCATGACATCTGTGACCGCATCGAAACCGCGCTGCACGCGGCCTTCGACGGCAGCCGGGTCACGATCCATGTGGAACCCGAACACAAGGCCAAGCACAGCGGCATCGTGGTGCTGTAGCGGCGGCGCTTACGTCGACACGAAGGACACGTTGCCCGGCTCGATCAGCGCGGCGGTCAGGCGATTCGTGGCATAGGCGCCGGTATCCACCGATATGCGCCCGGCCTGGGCCTGCGGTTCCTTCACGATGGTATGGCCATGCACGACCCAGGTGTCATCGCTGCGCGCAATGCGGTCGAAATCCGGGTGGCCCCACAGCAGCACCGACGCGTCCTGTCCGCCCAGCGGAAGCGCCGGGTCCGCCCCGGCATGGCAGGCAAAGACATTGCCCGACCGCCAGCTTAGAGGCAGGTCGCGCAGCCAGGCTTCGACATCTTCGCCAAGGGCGCCGCGCAGTTGGTCGCGGGTGTCCTGCCATTGTTCGGGGGCGGCGTTCTGGCGGGGGCCGGAAATGCCGTAGCTTGCAAGGGTCTGCAGCCCGCCGTGGCGCAGCCAGCGTGGGCCCGCGCCCTCGGGGCGGTCAAGGAAATCCAGCAGCATCTGGTCGTGGTTGCCGCGCAGGCAGACCATGACATCGGGGCCGACTTCGGTCTGGATGCCGTGCAGGCGCCGCAGCACGGTGGCGCTGTCATCGCCCCGGTCGATGTAATCCCCGGCCAGCACAAGCCGGCCCACCGGGCGGCCCACGCCAAGCATGCGATCCAGCAGCCTGTCGAACAGAGCGACGCGCCCGTGGATGTCGCCGACCACCCAGAAGGGCGCATCGGGGTTGATCGGGGCGTCGAAACGCCCGCCGCTGGCGGCAGACCCGCCCAGAAGCTTGCGGCGCAGAAGGTGTCTCATGCGCAGGGGCTGCAGGGGGCTGCCAGGCGCGCCCCGGCGCCGGGCGATCCGCCCGACAGGCGCGCCCGGGGCTTAGTTCGACGCGACGGTGGCAGCATAGGTGACAAGCGACGGCGTGATCTGCGTGATCACGCGGCTCCAGCGGGTAACGGGCTGTTCGGCAACGAAGATCACGTCGTTCGGACGCATTTCGAACCGGGTGGCTAGCAGGAAGCTGGTGGCGTCGCGCCCGTCAAGCTGCCAGGCGGTGACGGCGCCGAATTCGCGCGGGTCGTCAGAGCCGCGCAGCACGTAGATTTCGCGCACGTTGCCGGTCTGGGTGGGCACGCCGCCGTTCTCGTACAGCGCATCGGCCAGCGATGCGGTACGACCGAAGGGCAGGGGATAGCGCGACTGGGCCTTCACCTCGCCGGCAAGATAGACGTAATCGCGATCCACCGAATCCAGTTCAAGGCGCGTCATGTAGTTGTCGCGCGCCTCGCCAAGGGCGCTGCGGCGCAGGTTGACCTCGGCGTTCAGTTCGTTGAGCGCGGCAAGGCGGGCGCCCTGACGGAATTCCGCCAGGCGGATGCGTTCTTCGAAATAGGCCTGCGCGCGGTCAAGTTCGTATTGCGTGTCGACAAACACCGCATCCCCGTCGGCCAGCTGCACCCGCTGCAGGCTGCGGTTGGAATAAAGCTCGTCCAGCGGGATCTGGTAGATCGTGCCGTCGCGGTAGATGCGAACCGACGCATAATCCAGATCGGCC
>CAXICP010000487.1:0-2634 GCA_964022595.1 uncultured Salipiger sp. | reverse complement strand
CTTCTTGGCGATCGAGATCACGAGCCGCAGCTTCGCCTCGACCATTTCCTTTGTGGCCTGCCCCGCCTCTTTCTCGCCCTTCTGGACCTGCTGGACGATGCGGCGGAATTCGCTGATGTCCAGACCGACATACTGGCCGACCTGCGCCATGTCGCTGCGCAGCCCCTCGATCTTGTCCGAGAAGCGTTCGATGAACATCTGCCAGCCGCGCCCGGGCTTTTCCGACATCCGTTCCAGCCAGCTGGGATCAAGTTCACGGCCGCGGTATTCATCGACGAATTCACGCTGGTTGTTCCGGGCCTGGTCGGCCAGCCTCACCATCGCGCTGTCGATGGACATGATACGCTTGTTGATGCCGTATAGCTGGTCGATCAGCGCCTCGATGCGGTTGTTGTGCAGGTGCAGCCCGTTCACCAGCTCGACGATTTCCGAACGCAGCTTCTGGTAGGTCGCTTCGTCCTGCGCATCGAACGTGCCGTCTTCGTTCAGGGTGGCGCTGATGCGCGCATCCTGCATCGCGGCAAGGTTTTCGTAATCCTGCGCGATCCGGTCGAGCGTTTCCAGCACCCGCGGCTTGAGCGCGGCTTCCATCGCGGCCAGCGACATGTTGGCCTGCTCTTCGTCGTCCTCGTCGTCGTCGTTGCGGATCGGGTTGCCGTCGGCATCCAGTTCCGGCTCGTCGCGCTTGGGCTTTTCCGTCGTGGTCGCGGCCGGATCGATCACCGGCTCTTCAAGCCCGCCCTCTTCGTCCAGCTGGTTGCCAAAGGTGGTTTCAAGGTCGATCACGTCGCGCAGCAGGATGTCCTCGGACAGCAGTTCCTCGCGCCAGATGGTGATCGCCTGGAAGGTCAGCGGGCTTTCGCACAGCCCCAGGATCATCGTGTTGCGCCCGGCCTCGATGCGCTTGGCGATGGCGATCTCGCCCTCGCGGCTGAGCAGTTCGACGCTGCCCATCTCGCGCAGGTACATGCGCACCGGATCGTCGGTGCGATCCAGCTTTTCCGACCCGCCGGACGAAAGCGCGACATCCTTGCCGCGCGAGGCGTCGACCAGTTCGGTCGAGCCCTTGGGCGCGTTGCCGTCCTCGTCCGCTTCCTCGTCTTCCTCGGTGACCTGGATGCCCATCTCGGACAGCATCGACATCACGTCCTCGATCTGGTCCGAAGACACCTGATCGGGCGGAAGAACCTGGTTCAGCTGGTCATAGGTGATGTAGCCACGCTCGCGCGCCTCGGCGATCATCTTCTTGACCGCGGCCTGGCTCATGTCGAGGCTATGCGCGTCGTCAGAGGTGTCCGGCTTGGCGTCGTCGTTGTCTTTGGCTGCCATAAAGAAGTTGCTCCATCAGAGGGAGGCGGCCCCGCAGGGCCTGCGGTCGCGCGGTAAGATTGATTCGATTCTCCGAATCATGCGGAGAATCAACTGATTCGGCCAGAGATCCTACCCCGAAATCCTCCATATTTTCCGACCGAACACCTAGTTCGACCCTTTCGAAAAGCGAATCTGGTCCCAGATGGCCTCGGCCCGTTTCTTTTCCTCCCTGTCGATGCGCACCCCGTTGGGCGCGATCTCGAAGTCGGTCTGCGTTTCGTCCTTGCGCTGGACGGAGTCGTTGCGGGCCTTCGCGGCCTGGGCGAGCCGCCATGTCAGCGCCTCGTCCGCGAGATCGGACAGATCCTCCTCTGCCTCGTCGATCTCGGCGGCAAGTCCCCGCTGCGCATCGATCTTGGCAAGCTCCTCGGCCACCGTCAGCCGGGCGAGCGAAACATCTCCGGGCGTACGCAAGCAGGGAACGACTGCCACATGGCGTGCGCAAAGCAGAGTTTCAAGAGCCATCGGCCCGATTGCCTGCTCACAGGCGTCACGAAGCGCGCCCGGATCGGTTTCGCGGCACCGCATCAGCACATCGCGCAGCGCCGCGCGGTCGGGGTCGGCGCATTCAAGAGCCTCAAGGTGATGTTCGAATTCGGGGATCAGCTCGGGCGTGGTCAGCAGCACGCACAGGATGACCGCCTCGCGCAGCTCTGCCTCGGCCTGATCCCCGGCGGCCACCAGAAGCGAGCGGCGCACCTCGGCGCTGGGGGGCAAGGGCGCATCCCACTTGCGCCAGGGCCCCTTGCGTCCGCCGCGCGCCTGACCCTGTCGCGGTGCCCGTTGCGGGCGGAAAAGATGGTAGCGCAGTTCCTTGATCTCGTCGCCGTAATGGCGCCGCAGCCCCTGGTCCTGGATGGCGCGCAGCACCTCGCGCAGGCGCGCATCCAGCGCCGCCTTGCGTTCGGGGCTGTCGAACACCTTGCCCTCGGTCTCGCGCCGCCAAAGCAGCTGCACCATGGGCATGGCGCCGCCCAGCACCTTTTCCACGGCGGCGGGGCCTTCGGCGCGCAGCAGATCGTCCGGGTCCTTGCCTTCGGGCATCAGGGCGAAACGCAGCGACTTGCCCGCCTCGAGCAGCGGCAGCGCAAGATCGATGACCCGGTAGGCCGCACGCAGCCCGGCCTTGTCGCCGTCCAGCGCCACGACGGGTTCGCCCGAGACGCGCCAGATCAGCTGCAGCTGGCTTTCGGTCACCGCCGTGCCCAGCGGCGCCACCGACGCGCCGAACCCCGCCTCGGACAGGGCGATCACGTCCATGTA
>CAXICP010000486.1:0-2641 GCA_964022595.1 uncultured Salipiger sp. | reverse complement strand
GCGCCGCGCACGTCCAGGGACAGCCCCAGGATCAGCAGCGCGCCCCGGCTGACCGCCTGCGTCACATGGGGCGACAGGGGCCGGCGCTGGCCCGCAATGGCACGTTCGACCCCTCGCACCGGCAGCTTGATCGCGACCCCGACCGCCAGCAACAGCGCCAGCGCTCCGCCGCGCAGCAGCGCCCGCGCCCAGCCGGCAGGCCCGGGCGGCGCGGGCGTGGGCGCAGGGCAATCGGCGTACCAGGTCGCCGCGTTCATCCGCGTCCCCGCGTGTAAAGCCCGGCGGCTTTCGCGTTCATCCGCGCGGTGTCCATGATCAGGCAGACATCTGTGGTGTTGAAGGCGTGATCCACAAAGGCCCCCTCGCCCACCACGCCGCCCAGCCGCAGGTACCCCTTGATCAGCGCCGGCACCTCGCGCATGGCGCGGGGCCGGTCGATGGTTTCCTCGGGCATCAGGTCCATGGTCTGGAACGCGCGCGCACGCACGCGCAGTTCGGGCGGTGCCAGGTGGCGGTGATGCAGCAGCGACAGCGGCGCCGCAAGCCGCGCGACGTCGGTGCCGTGAAAGGACGCGGTGCCGAACAGCACCTCGATTTCATGCTCGGCCACATAGCCCGCAAGCGCCTGCCACAGGTGCATCATCGCGCTGCCGCCGCGGTAGTCGCGGTGCAGGCAGGACCGCCCCAGTTCCAACAGGCGCCGCCCCGATCCGTGCAGCGGGGCCAGATCGTATTCGTCTTCGGAATAGAACTGCCCGGCGGCCCGCGCCTGATCGGCACGCAGCAGCCGGTAGACCCCGACCACCGCATCGCCCCTGCGCCCATCGGTCAGCAGAAGATGGTCGCAGAACGGGTCGAACCGGTCGCATTCAAGCCGCGCATCGTGATCGACCAGCGCGCCCGAGCCGCCAAGTTCGTCGATGAACACCTCGTAGCGCAGTTGCTGGGCCGCGCGGATGTCGGCCATGGTCGTGGCCAGCCGCACCGTGAATTCCGTCTTGTCCAGCGCCATCCGGCCTCCGCTCGTTGCGCGGTGCCCGGGATCAAGAGGCCCGCGCACCGTTGGCGCCCTGTTTAAGCCCAAGCGGCGCCCGGGGAAAACCGGTTTCGGACCGGCGCCGCGCAGGCGCTTCGTTAACCATTCGTAAACAGGTACAAGTTTAGGTGTTAATCGAATACAGGCATAAGGGTGACCCGCTGGCCATCTATCACGACCTTTCCCTGATCGCGGAAGTTGACCGTAACCCGGCCCGCGATATTGGATTGCACCTGCCCGGTGCCCCATTCGGGCCGTTCCGGATGCGTCACCAGCATTCCGGGTTCAAGCAAAGCGTTCAGGTCGTTCATATCCACCGTCTTTCAAGGAGTTCGTCATGATGGATGATAGTGCGAAACTGGCCACCCTGGTAGGGTCGCGCCTGTGTCATGATCTGGTCAGCCCCGTCGGGGCCATTTCCAACGGTCTTGAACTGATCGCGCTGTCAGGTTCCCCCGGGACCGAGGAAATGGATCTGATCGCCGAAAGCTGCGCATCGGCGCGGGCGCGGATCAACTTCTTTCGGGTCGCCTTTGGCATGGCCTCGCCCGAACATGTGGTGGGACGCAACGAGGCGGCAAAGCTGATCACCGATTACTCCGCCGGAAGCCGTCTGACCATGGACTGGCAGCCCGAAATCGACGTGGCGCGCGAAGACCTGCAACTGGCCTACCTGTCGGCGCTGTGCTGCGAAACGGCGCTGCCGCTGGGCGGGCGGGTGCAGATCCTGGAAGCCGAGGGCGTGTGGCGAATCACCGGCACCGGGCGGCGCGTCACGGTGGACCCCGCGCTGTGGGATGCGCTGGACCGGCAAGAGGTCAACGCCGACGTCGCCCCGAACCGGGTGCAATTCCCCTGTCTTTCGCTGCTGACCAAAGCCGCCGGGCGCACCCTGACGGTGCATTCCGCCGAGGCCGCCGTATCGATCGAGATCAGGTAGCAGCGGCCGCCGGGACCTGCCCGGCGGCCGGTCGATCAGCCCCGCGTGGCGCCGTCCGAGCGCACGAGGTACTTGAACGATGTCAGCTGCGCGGCCCCGACGGGGCCGCGCGCGTGCATCTTTCCGGTGGCGATGCCAATTTCTGCCCCCATGCCGAATTCGCCGCCATCGGCGAATTGCGTTGACGAGTTCACCATGACGATAGCGCTGTCCACGCGGGCGGTGAAGCGGTCGATGGCGGCCTCGTCCTCGGCCAGGATGCAATCGGTGTGGTTCGACCCGTAGCGCCGGATATGGTCGATGGCGGCATCCTCGTTTTCGACCACCCGCGCGGCGATGATGCTGTCGAGATATTCGCAGCCCCAATCCGCATCGCTGGCCGCAACGGTGCCCGGGATCGCCTGAAGCGTGTCGTCCGCGCGCACCTCGACCCCTGCGTCGATCAGCGCCCGCACCACGCCCTGCCCGACCGTGTCCAGCGCGTCGCGGTGGATCAGCAGGCATTCGGCGGCGCCGCAGATGCCCGTCCGCCGGGTCTTGGCGTTCATCACCACCGACAGCGCCTTGACCGGATCGGCCGAGGCATCGACATAGATGTGCACGATCCCTTCAAGATGGGCAAAGACCGGCACCCGCGCCTCGCGCTGGACCAGCCCGACAAGCCC
>CAXICP010000485.1:0-2652 GCA_964022595.1 uncultured Salipiger sp. | reverse complement strand
CCCCATGGCGCCGGACCTGTCGGTCGCCACGCTGTTCTTCGAAAACGGTCCCGTCACGCGGCTGACCTGTTCCATCGTCGCGCCGCATGACCATTCCATCCGCATCATCGGCGACAAGGGCGTGCTAAGCTGCAAGGCCGCCTGGGACAATGCCGCCAAGGTGCGCTTTGCCCGCCGGCTGACGATCCGGCGGCGCCTGATGGAACACCCGTTCCCGCGCCGCTACCGGCTGGATCAGCCGACCCACCCAAAGGTCAGACGCTGGGGCGCGGCGGCGATGAATTTCATGCTTGGCCCGGCAGAAATGCTGGACGCGCTGGATCAGCGCCGCCCCTGCCGCCTGACGGATGATTTCGCGCTGCACATGACCGAGGTGGCGCTGGCGATCCAGAACGCGGGCGAAACCTCGGGCGCGCAGGCCATGACCACCCGCTGCGCCCCGCTGGACCCGATGCCTTGGGCGAAATGACCCGCATCCTGATCACCGGCGCGGGCGGCTTCATCGGCCGCGCGGCGGTGGCCGAGGCCCGCGCGCGGGGCCTGCAGGTGGTCGCGGTGGTGCGCCGCTCGGCCCCGCCGGACTGGGATGATGGCGTTACGGTGATACGGGCGGACCTGTCGGACCCAGCCTCGGTCGACGCGCTGCGCGGCGCGCTGCAGGGCTGCGGCGCGGTGATCCACGCGGCAGCGCATCTGGGCGGGGATGCCGACGCGGTCGCGCTGGATACGCTGAAGGGCACCGCGCATCTGCTTGCCGCCCTGCCCGGCGCGACGCGGCTGGTGCTTGTCAGCTCGATCGCGGTCTACGACACGGCGCGCGCCCGGCCCGGCGCCACCATGACCGAATCCGCACCGCTGTTCGCCGAGGGCGCCGCGCCCGACCCCTATGCCAACGGCAAGCTTGCGCAAGAGACGCTGGCCCGAGCGCGCGGCGGCCCACTGTGGATCATGCGCCCCGGCGCGGTCTGGGGGCCGGGGCGCAGCTGGCACGCGCTGAACGGGGTGGACGCAGGGCCGTTGAACATCACGCTGACCTCGGACGGCGAATTGCCGCTGACCCATGTCACCCATTGCGCCCGGGCGCTGGTGTCTGCCGCGCTGACCGATCCCGGCGCCATCGCCGCGCTGAACGTGATCGACGACGACCGCCCCACGCGCGCCCGCTTCGTTGCCGCGCACCGTGCGTGCAACGGCTGGCCGCGCATCGCGGTCCCCCTGCCCTGGCGCGTCTGGCTGGGCCTCGCCCGCGCGCTGCGCCCGGTTTCGGCGCATCTGCCGGGCCTTCTGCGCGAGCCGCAGCTGCGCGCCCGCATCATGCCACTGAAATGGCCCAACACCGCCCTGCGCAAAACCCTTGGCGGCCACGATGATGCGCCACTAGAAGGCATGCTCGAACAAAGCATGAGAGCAGACAGATGAGCCTTCCGAAACTCGCCTACCTGACGGGGGAATACCCCCGCGCCTCCGATACCTTCATCCAGCGCGAGGTCGCCGCCCTGCGCGAAATCGGCCACGAGGTGATGACCTGTTCGATCCGCACCACCGGCAGCGCGCATCTGGTCGGCCCCGAACAACGCGAGGAACACGGGCGCACCTTTCGGGTGCTGGCCGCCGCGAAGAACCCGCTGCGCCTGCTGCGCGCGCAGCTGCGCTTTGCGTTCAGCCCCGTGCGCTACCTGCGCGCGCTGGCGCTGGCCTGGCGCACCGCCCCCAAGGGCATTAAGGGGCGCGCCTACAACCTTGCCTATTTCATCGAGGCGCTGGTGCTGGCCGACCGGCTGAAACGCGACCGGATCGACCACCTGCACAACCACATCGCCAAGGCATCCTGCACCGTGGCGATGCTGGCGTCCGAGCTGTCGGGCATCCCCTACAGCTTTACCATCCACGGGCCGGACATCTTCTTCGAACCCGCGCATTGGCGCATCGACGAAAAGACCGCGCGCGCCCGGTTCGTCGCCTGCATCTCGGATTACTGCCGTTCGCAACTGATGTGCTTTGCCGATGCCGCGCATTGGGACAAGCTGCACGTGATCCACTGCGGCATCGAACCCGAACGCTACGAAACCGCGCCGCATCGGGGGCAGGTGCTGCTGTTCGTGGGGCGCCTTGCCGCGGTCAAGGGCGTGCCGATCCTGCTGGATGCGGTGGCGCGCCTGGCCCCGCGCTACCCCGGGCTGCGCCTGGCGCTGATCGGCGACGGGCCAGACCGCGCCGCGCTGGAAGAACGCGCACGGCCGCTGGGCGAACAGGTGGTGTTCCTTGGCTACCAAAGCCAGGATGCGGTGGCCGAGGCGCTGTCGCAGACGGATGTCTTCGTGCTGCCCAGCTTTGCCGAAGGCGTGCCCGTGGTCCTGATGGAAGCGATGGCGGCGGGCGTGCCGGTCATCGCCACGCAGATCGCCGGCATCCCCGAACTGGTCAGCCACTGGGAAAGCGGCGTGCTGGTGCCCCCGGGCGATGTGCACGCGCTGACCGAGGCGATCGAGCAGATGCTTGGCAGCGCCGATCAGCGCCGCGTCATGGGCGCCGTGGGCCGCGCCACCGTCGAGGCGGAATTCAACATCCATTTCGAGGCGCTGCGCCTGTCCAACCTGTTCACCGCCTATACCGACGGCGAGGCCCCGCCCAAGCGCGAGCCGATGGAATGAC
>CAXICP010000484.1:0-2675 GCA_964022595.1 uncultured Salipiger sp. | reverse complement strand
CCTCGAAACAGGGTGTGATCGTGATGAACACGCCCTTCGGCAACATGATCACCACCGCCGAACATGCCATCGCGATGATGTTCTCGGTGGCGCGCCAGATCCCCGAAGCCGATGCCTCGACCCAGGCGGGCAAGTGGGAAAAGTCCAAGTTCATGGGCGTCGAGCTGACCGCCAAGACCCTTGGCGTCATCGGTGCCGGCAACATCGGCGGCATCGTGTGCGACCGCGCGCGCGGCCTGAAGATGAAGGTCGTTGCCTACGACCCCTTCCTGACCGAAGAAAAAGCCGAGCAGATGCAGATCGAAAAGGTCGAACTGGACGAGCTGCTGCGCCGCGCCGATTTCATCACGCTGCACGTGCCGCTGACCGATGGCACCCGCAACATCCTGAGCGCGGAAAACCTTGCCAAGACCAAGAAGGGCGTGCGCATCGTCAACTGTGCCCGTGGCGGTCTGGTCGATGAGGCCGCGCTGGCCGAGCTGCTGAAATCGGGCCATGTCGCCGGTGCTGCCTTCGACGTGTTCGCCGAAGAGCCGGCCAAGGAAAACCCGCTGTTCGGTCTGAAAAACGTGGTCTGCACGCCGCACCTTGGCGCATCCACCACCGAAGCGCAGGAAAACGTCGCGCTTCAGGTGGCCGAACAGATGTCGGATTACCTGCTGACCGGCGCCGTGACCAACGCGCTGAACATGCCGTCGGTGACCGCCGAGGAAGCCAAGGTCATGGGACCCTGGATCAAGACCGCCGGGCATCTTGGCAACTTCATCGGCCAGATGACCGATGACGAGCCGATCAAGGCGATCAGCATCCTTTACGATGGCGAAGCATCGACCATGAACCTGCAGGCGCTGAACTGCGCGCTGATCGCGGGCATCATGAAAAGCTTCAACCCCGAGGTGAACATGGTGTCGGCCCCCGCGCTGGCGAAGGATCGCGGCATCAAGATCGCCACGACCAACCAGGCGCAATCGGGCGTGTTCGAAGGCTACATCAAGGTCACCATCACCACGCCGACCCGCGAGCGGTCGATCGCGGGCACCGTGTTCAGCGATGGCAAGCCGCGCTTCATCCAGATCAAGGGCATCAACATCGACGCCGAGGTGGGCGAGCACATGCTTTACACCACCAACGAGGACATCCCCGGCATCATCGGCAAGCTTGGCACCCTGCTGGGCGAGCACAAGGTGAACCTTGCCAACTTCACCCTTGGGCGTGCCTCGCAGGGCGCCGAGGCCATCGCCATTTCCTACCTCGACGAGGCGCTGGATGACTCGGTGGTCAAGGCGCTCAAGGACACGGGGCTGTTCCGGCAGGTGAAGCCGCTTCAGTTCGACGTGGCCTGACAGGCCGTCCGCAAGCTTACCAAGGGCGCCCCGGTTCGGGCGCCCTTTTTCGTGGGCGCGGGCGTGGCATCGGTGCCATGGGGCGGCGGCAATGGCGCATCCGGCCTTGCGCTGCGCTGCGGCAGCGCCAAGTGTAGGGGCGTGTTTCTGCCCCTCGATCTGACAAGGACATTCCCATGCAGCCGATTTTCGCCGTCGGAGACATTCACGGCTATCTCGACCAGCTTCACCAGGCCATCGAGACCATCGAGCGCGAGGGGGGCAAGGACGCCCCCGTTGTCTTTACCGGGGATTTCGTCGACCGCGGCCCCGACAGCAAGGGCGTGATCGACGCGCTGATGCAGGGTCAGGCAGAAGGGCGCCCCTGGGTCTGCCTGATGGGCAACCACGACCGCTATCTGCTGCGCTATCTTGATTTCCTGGCCTACCAGGACCGGCGCACCTCGCGCCCGCTGTATTACACCGACCCGCCCATCGGCGGGGACAAGACGCTGGAAAGCTACGGGGTGGATGTGGATGTGCGCCGCTGGCCCGAAGACATCCACGCCGATGCGCACAAGGCGATCCCGCAGGCGCATCTGGACTGGATCGCCGGGCTGCCGCGCATCCATGAAACGCAGGACCAGATCTTTGTGCACGCGGGGCTGCGCCCCGGCGTCGCGCTGCACGATCAGGAAGAAAGCGACCTTGTGTGGATCCGCGAGCCGTTCCTGAGCGATACCACCGACTGGGGCCGGATCGTCGTGCATGGTCACACCGCGCTGCAGGCGCCCGAAGGCTACGTGAACCGCATCAATCTTGATGGCGGCGCGGGCTATGGTCGCCCGCTCATTCCCTGCGTGATCGAGGGGCGCAAGGGCTTTGCGCTGGGTGCCAGGGGGCGGCGCGCGCTTTAGGCGCGCGGGGACAGCGCGCACCACGCGTCATACTGCGACAGGAAGACCGTTCCGCTTAGTTCGTCCAGGAAATGCGAGCGTTGCAGCCGGTCCATCACCGGGCCCTTGACCTCGGTCAGGTGCAGGGTGATGCCCACCTCGGCCAGACGCCTGTTCAACTCCTCAAGCGTTTCCAGGGCGCTGATGTCGATATCGTTGACCGCCGGGCACATCAGCACGACGTGGCGCAGGTCGGTGCATTCGGCGACGCAGGCCAGCACGTGTTCTTCCAGAAAGCGGGCGTTGACGAAATACAGGCTTTCGTCGACCCGCAGGGTCAGCACGCCGGGCAGGGTTTCGACGTCATGCCGTTTCACGTTGCGGAAATGGTGGGTTCCGGGCACCAGCCCGACCTCGGCCACATGCGGTTTCGACGTCTTGTAAAGATGCAGGAAGA
>CAXICP010000483.1:0-2696 GCA_964022595.1 uncultured Salipiger sp. | reverse complement strand
GCGTCTTCGAAGGCCGCGCGCTCGCCCTTGTAGGGGCGATGGTCGACCACGGCGGTGGGAATCCCGCGCGCCGCCGCCTTGGCCAGCCCGCCCGCATCCGCGCTGTTGGCAAGCACAAGGGCGGGCCGGGCCGGATGATCCCCGGTCATGCTGTCGACGAGCGAGACCATGTTAGACCCGCCCCCCGAAATCAGGATCGCGACCCGCTTCAAACCAGGCTGCCCTCGTAGGACATGCCGGGGGTGTCGGTGACGGTGCCAAGCACGTGGACGGTCTCGCCCTCGTCGCGCAGCAGCTGCGACAGCGCCTCGGCCCGGTCGGCGCTGACCGCAAGGATCATGCCGATGCCGCAGTTGAAGGTCTTGAGCATCTCGGCTTCGCTCATGCCGCCCGTCTGCGCCATCCAGCCGAAGACCGGCGGCAGATCCCAGGCGCCAAGGTCGATCTGCGCACCGCAGCCCTCGGGCAGCACGCGGGGCAGGTTTTCCGTCAGCCCGCCGCCGGTGATATGGGCCAGCGCATGCACGCCGCCCGCGCGCACCGCCGCCAGCGCCTGGCGCACGTAAAGCCGCGTCGGGGTCAGCAGCACCCCGCCCAGCGACCCCTCGGCCCAGGGGCAATCCGCATCCCAGCCAAGGCCGGACACGTCGACCAGCTTGCGCACAAGGCTGTAGCCGTTGGAATGAACCCCATCCGAGGCCAGCCCCAGCAGCACATCACCCGCCGCCACGCCCGACGGCAGATCCGCGCCGCGTTCCATCGCGCCCACGGCAAAGCCCGCAAGGTCGAAATCGCCGGCCGGGTACATGCCCGGCATTTCGGCGGTCTCGCCCCCGATCAGCGCGCAGCCCGAACGCACGCAGCCCTCGGCGATGCCTTCGATCACCCGCGCGGCGCTGTCGGTGTCCAGCTTGCCGGTGGCGAAGTAATCAAGAAAGAACAGCGGCTCGGCGCCCTGGCACACCAGATCGTTGACGCACATGGCCACAAGATCGATGCCCACCCCGTCAAGGTGGCCGGTGTCGATGGCGATGCGCAGCTTGGTGCCCACGCCGTCGGTTGCGGCGACCAGCACCGGATCGCTGTAGCCAGCACCCTTGAGGTCAAAGAGCGCGCCGAAGCCGCCCAGCCCCGACATGGTGCCGGGCCGCGCCGTGCGCTTGGCCGCCGGCTTGATCCGATCCACGAGCGCATTGCCCGCGTCGATGTCCACGCCCGCATCCGCGTAGGTGATGCCGTTCTTGCCGTCGCTCATGCTGCCCTCCGGGTCACTTGCGCGCGGCTTTAGCGCATGGGGGCCGTGAAGGGAAGCGCCAAGCAGGCTGCGCGCCCCGCCCCCCTTGCCCCGCAAAACATCGCCGCCGGGGGCACCCTGCCTGCGCATTCCTGGGCGCGGGCCGCAGATTCCTGCGCCGCGCGCCGCTTTCCCCCTTTGAAATCGCCGGGCAGGCGCCTATATTACCATCGTTCCTTCGGGGACTATGGGCATAAACGCGCATGTAATAAGCGGATCGGACCCGGGGGCGGTACCCGGCGGCTCCACCAATCACCCTTTCGTTGGAGGGTCATGGGGCCGAAACAGGATCGACGAACGTGTAAAGATGTGGCTTTGTCCCGGTGAGATACCACCGTTATCGGTTCACATTGCATAATTGCCAACGACAATCATGCTCCGGTCGCCCTCGCCGCGTAAGCGGTTCGGGTTACCGAAATCTAAGCCCTTGCGCCTAGCAGCGTAAGGCGGGGTTCGCAGGCACCTGGCAACAGAAGCCTGCACTTACCCCCCCACATCCCCACTTCACGCGCCGATTGACCGACGCTGCGCATGCTGACACCGTGCGGTGGGATGTTGCGCGCTTTTCTTCTTTTCGCCCTGACCACGCCGCCCGCCGCTCAGGCATGCGAGACGGCGCTTTTGCTGGCGATGGACGTGTCGACCTCGGTCGATGCGGGCGAATACCGCTTGCAGGCCGAGGGGCTGGCGCTGGCCCTGTCCGACCCCGAAATCGGCGCCATCCTTGTCGAGGATCGCGTGGCGCTGGCCGTGCTGCAATGGGCGGGCAGCGGGCGGCAGGCACTCAGCCTGGGCTGGACGCAGGTCGCAGGCGCCGGCGCGATCGCCGCCCTTGCCCAGGACGCGCGGCGGATGGAACGGGCCTTTGCGCTGTCCGACACCGCGCCGGGGGATGCGCTGCACGCCGCCATCGATGCCTTTGCCGCGGCGCCGCCCTGCAAGCGGCGGGTCATCGATCTGTCCGGGGACGGCACCGCCAATGCCGGGGGCCCCGTGGCGCACGCCCGGCAACGCGCCGAGCGGGCCGGCATCACGGTGAACGCCCTTGCCATCGAGGCGCCCGGCCCCTCGCAGCCCATCACCAGCTATTACCGCCGCTCTCTGGTCACCCGGGACGGGTTCGTGATGACGGCGCGCGGCTTCGGCGCCCTGGCCGACACGCTGCGCCGCAAGATGCTGCGCGAACTGGCACGGGTGACGGGCTGAGCGCGCCGCGCTATCGTCCGGCAAAACACGCTGACAGGCAGGCCATGACACACCCGGCGATTCCCGATCTTTCCACCTTCCTGCGCAGCTTTGCCCGGATCGGGCTGCTTAGCTTCGGGGGGCCCGCGGCGCAGATATCGATCATGCACCGCGAACTTGTCGAAGACCGGGGCTGGCTGAGCGAACGGCAATTCCT
>CAXICP010000482.1:0-2696 GCA_964022595.1 uncultured Salipiger sp. | reverse complement strand
CTAAAAATTTTCCGGAAAATTTTTATCTGCCTGCCGCCGGGGCCTTTGACCCCCGTCGTGCGACGCGATCTTGTCCGCACCGCAACCCGCGGGCCGGGATAAAAATTTTCGTCGAAAATTTTTAGGTGCCTAGTTGCGGCGGGCGCGCAGAACCTGGGCCAGCAGGCCGTTGGGGGCCGGCAGGAAGCAGCAGGCCAGCACGAAACGAAACGGGTTGATCATCATCATCGCCATGTCCCTCGGTCGCAGATGTGGGGATTGCAGAACCGTTCCACCCCATTGCGTGTAGATTGGCACCGCAAGGCGACCTTTCGATGACAGATGCGCAACGCTCTTGCGACAGGCTGCGCCGGCCCTAGCGTTCGCGCAGGCGCTCGTCCAGCAGGGCAAGCACGGTGTCGCGCGGCACATCGGCGGTCACGAAGGCCTGCCCGATGCCGCGCGCAAGGATGAAGTGGATCGCGCCGTCCACCACCTTCTTGTCCTGCGCCATCAGGGCGAACAGCGCTTCGGCGTCGGGCAGATCGCCGGGAATGTCGCGCAGGTCTGTCTTCGTCCCCATCGCCGCAAGATGCGCGCGCAGACGCGAGGGGTCTTCCTGCGGGCAAAGCCCCAGCCGCGCCGACAATTCGAACGCAAGTGCGCAGCCAATCGCCACGCCTTCGCCGTGCAGCAGGCGCCCGGAATACCCCGTGGCCGATTCCAGCGCGTGGCAGAACGTATGACCAAGGTTGAGAAGCGCCCGCTCACCCTGTTCGGTTTCGTCGCGCGCGACGATCCCCGCCTTCATCTCGACCGAGCGCCCGACCGCATAGGTCAGCGCGGCGCGCTCGCGCCCCCTGACCGCAGCCGCATTGCCTTCGAGCCAGTCGAAGAACGCCGCATCCCCCAGCAGCCCGTATTTCACCACCTCGCCATAACCGGCAAGGAAATCCCGGTCGCTCAGCGTATCCAGCACGGCGATGTCTGCCAGCACCAACGAGGGTTGATGGAAGGCGCCCACCAGGTTCTTGCCCGACGGAGAGTTGATCCCCGTCTTGCCCCCGACCGAGCTGTCCACCTGGGCCAGCAGCGATGTCGGGATCTGCACGAACCGGACCCCCCGCCGCAGGATCGCCGCGGCGAAACCGACCAGATCGCCGATCACGCCCCCGCCGAGGGCAACCACCACGTCGCGCCGCTCGACCTTCTTGGCGAGCAGCCATTCGACCACATGTTCCAGTTCGCGCCAGCATTTCGTGGCCTCGCCCGGGGGCAGCAGCAGCGAATCGCAGGTGACGCCTTCGGATTCGCAGGCGGTCTGGAACGCCGCCAGGTGGGCCTTGGCCACGGTGGCATCGCTGACCACGACCACCCGGGGGCGCGGAAGTAGCGGTGCCAGCGCCGCGCCGGCGGTTTCCAGCAGGCCCGCGCCGATCCGCACCTCGTATGCGCGTTTGCCAAGGGCAACATCTACCGTCTTAATCATCAAACCTCCTCGGCGGCCAACACATCCGGCCGCGTCTTCAGCATCTCGATAACATGCCCCGCCATGTCTTCGACGCTGCGCCCGTGTTCGGACGCCACCGCAAGGTCCGCCAGCCGGTAGATCGGCAGCCGGGCCTCATAGATATCACGCAGGGTCGCCTGCGGATCGGCGGTGCGCAACAGCGGCCGCGTGCTTTTGTGACGTACCCTGTTCCACAGCACCGGTAACGCTGCGTCAAGCCAGACGGCCACGCCGCGCCGGGTGATCATCTCGCGATTCTCGGCCCGCATGTAAGCCCCGCCGCCCGTCGAAAGCACCGCCGGGCGCCCATCAAGCAGGCGCGAGATCACCTGCGTTTCGCGTGCCCGGAAAAACGGCTCTCCGTCGCGTTCGAAAATCTCGGCGATGGTCATGTTGGCGGCGGATTCGATTTCCGTGTCCGAATCCCGGAACGGCACGCGCAACGCCGTGGCCAGCGCCTTGCCGACCGCCGTCTTGCCCGCGCCCATCATGCCCACCAGCACCACTGTCTTTTTCAACGTAAGCGCCTGCACCCTTGTATCTCGGCCATCCATCGCCAATTCTTCCTTCCGACGGGTGAATGACGTGAGTTTGCCGAAAAGACCAGTTATAAGTTCCCCAAAAGATAACGAGGCAGGACGAACGAACCTATGGGACGCATCATGAAATGGCTGTTTATCCTGCTGATCCTCGGCGCCATAGCGTTGGTGGGATACGCCTATGTCGGGCCGTTCTTCGGCGCCGATTTCTCTCCTCCCCAGACCGAAATCAGGCAACCCGTGGAGCTAGATGCGCAGTAAGGTCACGCTCGCCGCGCTGCTGAGCCTCGCCGCGACCGCCGGCCTGGCCCAGACCGCCCCCGCGCGCGAGCCCGGCGCGCCGATGTCGGCCATCGGCTGGCTTGGCCAGGGCGATGCCAATGTGCCGACGGTGCTGCGGCGCCCCTCGGTGCCGCTTGCCCTGCCCCCGCTTGACGAGCCGCCCATCACCGCCAGCGGCGCCACCCCCGAAGTCGAGGTCAGGCCCCTGGGCGCCCCCGCGCCCGGCTCGGCAGGGCTGTTGCCCATGTCGGTGACCGGCCTGCCGCGCAGCCTGTGGACCGCAAGCGACACCACCACGCTGACATCCCTGCTTGCGGCGGTCGACCCGGCGGTGCCCGCCTTGTCGGCGCTGATCTTGATGTCCTCGATATCCCGCGCCGCCTGAC
>CAXICP010000481.1:0-2699 GCA_964022595.1 uncultured Salipiger sp. | reverse complement strand
GCACACCAGGAGCGCAAGGCCGATGGCTGCCTCGGCGGCGGCGACGGTCAGCACGAACAGCGTGAACACCTGCCCCGCAAGATCCCCCAGATAGGCCGAGAACGCGACGAAGTTGATGTTCACCGCCAGCAGGATCAGCTCGATGCTCATCAGCAGGATGATGACGTTCTTGCGGTTCAGGAAGATCCCGAAGATGCCGATCACGAAAAGCACCGCCGCAACGGTGAGATAATGCTCAAGTCCGATCATGTGCGTTCTCCCTTCCGGTGGCGCGACTGGCGCACCCCGAGGAACACGGGCATGAAGATGCCCGCGAAAAAGATGGCTATCCAGCTGGCTACGCTCATCGCTGTCCCTCTTCCTGCCCCCGTTGGCAGGGGGCGCTTGTCCTGGTCCGGGGCGCGCGGCCCCGGTTGCTTGCGGCCCCCCGGGCCGTCGGCGCGGGGCCTAAAGCCCCTGCCCCGGTTTCACGTCGCGCAGCTCCATCGCCTTGGCGGGGTCGCGGTACATCTGGGCCAGCACGTTCTGGCGTTTCACATCCTTGCGGTGGCGCAGCGTCAGCACGATCGCCCCGATCATGGCCACCAGCAGGATCAGCCCGGCAAGCTGAAAGGCCAGGAAATAGCGGTCATAGATCAGCAGCCCCAGCGCGGCGGTGTTCTGCACGCCCACCGGCGCGGGCGCCGACAGCTGCCGCGACGCCAGTTCCGAAGTTTCCCAGGCGCCGAAGGCCATGCCCAGTTCCATCAGGAAAACCAGCCCGATCAGCAGCGCCAGCGGCATGTATTTCGCCATACCTGCCTTGAGCTCGGCAAAATCGATGTCCAGCATCATCACCACGAACAGGAACAGTACCGCCACCGCGCCCACGTAGACGATGACCAGCAGCATGGCGACGAATTCCGCCCCCAGCAACACGAACAGCCCCGCCGAGCTGAGGAACGCCAGGATCAGCCACAGCACCGAATGCACCGGGTTGCGGGCGATGACGGTGAACAGCCCGCCGACGATGGCGCACAGGGCAAACAGGTAGAAGGCAAAGACCATCATGCGTCGTCATCCTTTTTGTCTTCCATGACCTCGCGCGCCAGTTCCATGGCGCGGGTCATGGCGGGAATGCCTGCGAACATCGACATCTGTGCGATGGTCTCGGCGATCTCGTCCTTTGTCGCGCCGGCCTCCATCAGGTGGCGCACCGTCATGCGCACCGGCGTGTCCGCCTGGGCGCCCTGCATGGTCAGCCCCGCCAGCGTCAGCAGCAGGCGGGTCTTGGCATCAAGCCCGTCCTTGGACAAGCCGCGCCCGAACCAGAATTCCATCATGTCCCGCGGCATCGTCGGCCACAGCTTTTCATAGCCCTTGGGCGAAAAGCTTTCGAGCGCCGGGTTGAACGCCTTGGCCATTTCCTGCGCCTGGCTCATCATCAACTCGAAGGGCGTCTTGGGATCGCTCATGGGCGGGTCTCCTGGGCCTTTTGGTCACGGCATCCTGCCCGGCCCCCACAGGCACCGGCGATCGCCCAAGGCGTCCGGAAGGGCATCGCGCGGATCATCGGTAGGGCGCATCCAGTTCGAGGTTGCGGGCGATCTCGGCTTCCCAGCGATCGCCGTTTTCCAGCAGCCGGGCCTTGTCGTAGAACAGCTCTTCGCGGGTCTCGGTCGAGAATTCGAAATTCGGCCCCTCGACGATGGCATCCACCGGGCAGGCTTCCTGGCAGAAGCCGCAGTAGATGCATTTCGTCATGTCGATGTCGTAGCGCGTGGTGCGGCGCGAACCGTCGTCGCGCGGTTCGGCATCGATGGTGATGGCCTGCGCGGGGCAGACCGCCTCGCACAGCTTGCAGGCAATGCAGCGTTCCTCGCCGTTGGGATAGCGGCGCAGCGCATGTTCACCCCGGAAACGGGGCGAAAGATAGCCCTTTTCATGCGGGTAGTTCAGCGTCGGCTTGGGCGCGAAGAAATACTTCAGCCCAAGCTGGAAGCCCTTGAAGAAATCCGCGAGCAGAAAGTATTTCGCGGCGCGTCCATAGTCGATTTGCGACATGCTTTATACTCCGGTCGTCCAGCGGGCGAACAGCCCCCAGAACCAGTCGAACCTTGCGGCGAATGCGGTGAACACGACCCAGACAAGGCTGAACGGAAGGAACACCTTCCAGCCAAGGCGCATCAGCTGGTCGTAGCGATAGCGAGGAGTGATCGCCTTCACCATGGCGAAGAGAAAGAAGAAGAAGGCCATCTTGCCGACCATCCACAGCGCGCCGTCCGGCAGGCCCGGGATGGGCGACAGCCAGCCGCCGAAGAACAGCAGCGAGGTCAGCGCGCACATCAGGAAGATGGCGATGTATTCGCCGGCCATGAACAGCAGGAAGGGCGTGGCGGAATATTCCACCTGGTAGCCGGCCACCAGTTCCGATTCCGCTTCGGGCAAATCGAACGGCGGGCGGTTGGTTTCCGCAAGGCACGAGATGAAGAACAGGAACACCATCGGGAAATGCGGCAGCCAGTACCAGCCGAAAAAGCCCCAGCCGGTGTTCTGCGCCTGCACGATGGCGCTGAAGTTCATCGACCCGGTCGAGATGATGACCCCGATGATGATCAGCCCGATGCTGACCTCATAGGAAATCATCTGCGCGGCGGATCGCAGCGAACCCAGGAACGGGTATTTCGAATTGGACGCCCAGCCCCCCATGATCACGCCGT
>CAXICP010000480.1:0-2731 GCA_964022595.1 uncultured Salipiger sp. | reverse complement strand
GGCCAGTTGTACTGGATGTTCTGGCGGGTGGTGAAATGGCCATAGCCCTTGTCCCACTTTTCCGCCAGCAGGGCCAGCTGGTCCATCTGCGCGCTGCTGAGCGTGCCATAGGGGATCGCCACGCGCAGCATGTAGGCATGCAGCTGCAGGTAAAGCCCGTTCATCAGGCGCAGGGGCTTGAATTCATCTTCGGTCAGCGCGCCGGAGATGCGGCGTTCGACCTGCTGGCGGAACTGACGGTTGCGGCTCGCCACGAAGGCGGCGTCGAAGTCGGTGTAGCTGTACATGTGGTGGTCTCCTGCAGGACCCGGGGCGCGGGCCTTGCCTGTCTCGCCCTGGATCAGGCGGTTTCCTGTTTGCCGTGAACGTGGTTCGAAGGCCCCTTGGCCCGGAACTCTTCACGGAAATGGGTGGGACGGGGGCCGTTTTCGGTTGGTTCCATGTCGGCAAGATAGACGCCGACCGCCTCGCTGGCGCGCGATTGCGCATCCAGCAGCCGCACCTGCGCGATGGCCTCGTCGGTGAAGATCTCGGTATCGGCCAGCGCGCGGAACCAGGTGTCGTCGGCGGCCAGGTAGATCACGTCGCCTTCAAGCAGGGCATTGGCGGTGATGACTTTGGGAGTGAACGGCTTGGGCATCAAAGAGCTTCCTGTTTCTGGGCGCGGATGGCCCGGGCGTCGCGCAAGGCAAGTCCCAGCAGCAGCACGGCGGGACCGTCGATGTCGCCCGCATCCAGATCGGATGCAAGGCTGGAAAGGGTGGCGGGCAGGCGGCGCTCGTTCGGGCGCGAGGCGTTGGCGATCACCGTCACCGGGGTGTCGGGATCGGCGCCATGCATCATCAGGCGGCCCTGCACGAAGCGCGCGGCGCGCTTGCCCATGTAGATCGCGGCGACCGAGCCGGGGCGCGCAAGGGCGCGCCAATCCTGTTCGGCAAAGCCTTTCACGTCATGGCCGGTCAGCAGGCGCAGATCGCTGTTGCGCCCGCGCCGGGTCAGCGACACGCCCATGCCGGCGGCGGCGGCGCTTGCGGCGGTCAGGCCGGGCGTGACGTGAAAGGGGATGCCGGCCGCGTCAAGCGCGTCGGTTTCTTCGTCAAGGCGGCCAAAGACGCCTCCTCGCCGCCGCGCCCGAAAATCATCGGATCGCCGGATTTCAACCGCACCACGCGTTCGCCCGCGCGGGCGTGTTCGATGATCAGCGCGTTGATGTCATCCTGCTTCATGGACGGGCCGAACCCCGCCTTGCCCACGGGCACAAGCCGCGCCTGCGGTGCCAGCGCAAGGATGTCATCGGGCACCAGGTAATCGTGCAGCACGGCGTCGGCCTGCGTGAGCAGGCGCAGCGCGCGCAGGGTCAGCAATTCGGGATCGCCCGGGCCGGCGCCGACAAAGGCGACGGTACCGCCGGGAAGGCTGTGCTGTTGCTGCGTCATGGGCGCGGACTCCGGTGGTGGGTGGTCATGGGTCGTATATAGAACAATTTCCCGGTTTATGCACAGGCGGGCGGATTGAAAAGGAAGCGCCGGGCCGTTATTCCGAAACAGAGCGAACGTTGTTCTCGTATGGCTCCGTGAAAGGAAAACCCGTGCAGCTTGACGCCACCGACCGGAAAATCCTTCGTGAGCTTCAGTCCGACGCGGGGCGATCGCTGGACGAGATCGCGCGCGTGGTCGGCGCATCCAAGACCCCGGTGTGGAACCGGATTCGCAAGATGCGCGAGGCGGGCATCATCGGCCCTCAGGTGGTGATTGCCGATGCGGAAAAGCTGGGGTTCGAGGCGTGTTTCTTCGTGCTGGTGCGCACGTCCGAACATGACACGGACTGGCAGGCGCGGTTCCTGCACGCGGTGCGCATCCGCCCCGAGGTGCTTGAAGCGCACCGGCTTGCGGGCGACATCGACTATATCCTCAAGGTGCGGGTGGCCAATGCGCGGGCCTATGACGTGTTCTACCAGTCGCTGATCGCCGAGGTGAAGGTGCACAACGTCACCGCGCTGCTGTCGATGGAAGAGATCAAGAACACCACCGCGCTGCCGATCTAGCACCGCACCGGCAGGCTTTCCAGCCCGTGGAAATGGTAGACATCGCCGTAGCGCGGCGGCCGGCTCAGCCGCAATCCGGGCAGCCGGGCGAACAGGATCGGCAGCGCCACGGTCAGTTCAAGCCGCGCAAGCGGCGCGCCGACGCAGAAATGCGGCCCGCCCCCGAAGGCGTGATGCGCGGGCGCGGCGCGGGCGGGGTCGAACCGGTGCGGGTCTTCGTAGACCTGCGGGTCGCGCCCCGCCGCACCCAGCAGCAGCCCCACCTTGTCGCCGTGCACGAAGCGGTGGCCGAACAGCTCGGCGTCCTCATAGGCGTAGCGGGTGAACATGTGCAGGGGCGGATCGTGGCGCAGGATTTCTTCGACGACGGGGGCGGCATTGGCGTCGGTGATGGCGGTTCCGGTTTCCAGCAGCGCCTTGATGCCGTTGCCCAAGCTGTGCACCGTCGCCTCGTGCCCTGCGTTCAGCAGCAGGATGCAGGTGGCGATCAGCTCGTCCCTGTCAAGCCGCTCGCCCGCTTCCTCGGCGGCGATCAGGGCGGTCAGCAGATCGTCGCGGGGATCATGGCGGCGCCGGTCGATGTAATCCGCAAGGAACAGCGCGAAATCCAAGGCGGCGCGCGTTGCGGCGTCTTCGATGGCCCGGGTGCGGCGGGCCTGGTACATGGCGACCATGGCGTTGGACCAG
>CAXICP010000479.1:0-2739 GCA_964022595.1 uncultured Salipiger sp. | reverse complement strand
GTGCCCAGTCAAGCGGCAGCCCGTGTTCCAGACGGCGGCTGACGTCGTAGAACCCCACGGCCGCAAACGGGCCAAGCAGCGGAAATCCGATGGCGGCCAGCACCAGCCAGAAGGTCTGCCCGCTGGCCCATGTGATCCATGTCATCGCCAGCCCGGCCGCCACATAGACCCCCGCGATCGCCAAGGCGAAACCCGGCGCGCGGCGCAGATCCCGGCCGGCGCGGCGCAACGCCTCGACCAGCGTCGCAAGCGTCACCGGCGCCAGCGGCGGAACGCCCGGCTGTGCATCGACGGGCATCCCATCCTCCATGGTTCGGCCCCTGTCCTCCGGGGCAAACTCTGCCCGACCGCCGCCCCATCGCGCAAGGAAAATCCCCCGCGCCGCGCCGGGCGCCTCCCGCGCGCGACTTGTGCCAAGGGCCCGCCCGGCTTATCTGTCAGCCCGCGAGAAAGGGGGCCGAAGGTGGGCAAAAGGCAGAAGACACGGGGCGGAACGCTGGACCGGGTGGCCGACCGGCTGCTGCGCGGGCTGATCGCGCTGGCCCTCGCCCTGCCCCACCCTGCCCGGCTGCGGCTGATGGGCTGGATGGTCCGCCGCGTGATCGGACCCCTCGCGGGATACAGGCGCAGAGCGCTGGATAACCTGGCCTATGCGCGCCCCGCTCTCGCAGACGTCGAGCGGCGCCGCATCGCGGACGCCGTTCTGGACAACGCGGGCCGCACGATGATCGAAAACTACGACGTCGCCGGCCTGCTGGCGCGCATGGCCGATGCCCCGATCACCGGGGCCGGGCTGCCCGCCATCGAAGAGGCCCGCGCCCAGGGCCGCCCCGTGCTGTTCGTCACCGGGCATTTCGGCAATTTCGAATCCCCCCGCGCCGCGCTTGTGGCGCGCGGCTGGCGCATCGGCGGGCTGTATCGCCCCATGGCCAACCCGTTCTTCAACGCCCATTACGCGGCCAACATGCACAGCCTTGGCGATCCGGTCTTCGAACAGGGGCGCCGCGGCACCATGGGGCTGCTGCGCCACATCAAGGACGGCGGCATGGGCGTGCTGCTGTTCGATGTCTATTCCAGCGACGGCGTTCCCATCGACTTTCTGGGCAAACCGGCGCCCACGCTGACCTCGGCGGCGGATATCGCGCTGCGCACCGGGGCGCTGTTCGTGCCCTTCTTCGGCATCCGCAAGCCCGACGGCATCGGATTCGAGATCGTGTTCGAATCCCCCATCGCGCATGGCGATCCGGCCGAGATGATGCGCGAGGCCACGCGGCGACTGGAAGCGCGCATCGAAGCCGACCCCGGCCAGTGGTTCTGGATCCATCGCCGCTGGAAACCGCGGCGTCAGGCCAAGCGTCAGCGCAGGCGCGACGCGGCCAATATCGGGCCGTAGCCGTCTTCCTGCAGGATCACGACGACCGGGTCCTGCCCGGTCACCTCGGCCTGCATTTCCAGCGGCGCCTCGCCGTTCCACAGGCCCAGCATCTGCCAGCCATGAGCGATATGGGTGTAGGACACCGTGCGCCCCTCGTTTTCGCCGGCGGTGATGTCCACCGTCGCCTTGGGGGTATAGCGCACCACATGCACCTGCGTCAGCGGCATCGGCCCCAGCGGGTCGGCCCGGATGGTCAGGGTATCGCCCTGCCGCGACAGGTCCAGCCGGGCCAGCGGGGGAAGGTCGGCGGCGTGCTGCACCGCGTCCATCACCTTCATCGGGCGCGAGCCGACCACGTCGAACCGGCCACCGATCATCATCTGCGGCGTATAGATCGACCGCCGCCCGGCGGATCGCGCATAGCCCTTTTGCCGCTTGGTGAAGACCGGATCGGCGAAGCTGTCGCGCCAGCCGATGTAATCCCAGTAATCCACGTGCAGCGCCAGCGCGATGACGTCGTCGCGCTGGCCCAGTTCGGCCAGAACCGCGTCCGCCGCAGGGCACGACACGCACCCCTGCGAGGTGAACAGCTCGACCACGACCGGGTTGTCCCGGTCCTGCGCACAGGCGGCGCCTCCGGCGACCGCAAGGCATGTCGCCGCGATCCAGCTGGTGAGTCGGTGCATGTGCCGCAAGATCCCGTGTCTGTTCCCATCCTCAGGGCTACCCAAGCCGCTTTGAAATGGCCAATCAAGGTTTTGCGATAGATTGTTGTGCGGGCGTGGTGCAAGGAAGCGGCAGTTTTTTGTATTCTACGGTATACAAACCGCGTCATGCCCCTTGAATGCAAACACTGCTTGATGCAGATAGCATGGCAAGCGAACCCTTTTCTCCAGCCATCTGCAAGGGAGCCAACCATGCCCATCACCGTCGGCCAGGATACTTCGAAGACGCGCAAGACGCTCGAAGTCAACGGCAAGTCCTATGCCTATTATTCCATCCCCGCGGCCGAGGCCGCCGGTCTTGGCGAATTTGCCAACCTGCCCGCCGCGCTCAAGGTCGTGCTGGAGAACATGCTGCGTTTCGAGGACGGCAAGACCGTGTCCATCGACGACATCAAGGCGTTTTCCGACTGGGGCAAGAACGGGGGCAAGGGCGTGCGCGAACTGGCCTACCGCCCGGCCCGCGTGCTGATGCAGGATTTCACCGGCGTTCCCGCCGTCGTCGACCTTGCCGCCATGCGTGACGGCATCAAGGCGCTGGGGGGCGATGCCCAGAAGATCAACCCGCTGAACCCGGTCGACCTTGTGATCGACCACTCGGTCATGATCGACGAATTCGGCAACCCGCGCGCGTTCCAGATG
>CAXICP010000478.1:0-2741 GCA_964022595.1 uncultured Salipiger sp. | reverse complement strand
GCTTCGAAATCGGCATAGCTCAGCACGGTTTCATGCACCCTGACGCCGTCGGCGCGGAAATTGGCGATATGGCGCGCGCGGGTGATGCCCGACAGGAAGGTGCCGTTGGCGATGGGGGTGAACAATTCGCCATCGCGCGCCATGAAGATGTTGGCCGTGGCGCTTTCGGCCACGTTGCCCATGGCATCGGTCACCAGCGCGTTGGAAAACCCGCGCGCGCGGGTTTCGACCAGCATGCGCCCGTTGTTCGGATAAAGGCACCCCGCCTTGGCGTTGCAGACCGCATCCGCCAGCACCGGGCGGCGAAAGCTGGTCTTGCCCAGCGTCTGCGCCGCATCCGGCGCCGCCATGGGGATCTGTTCCAGCGACACGGCAAAGCCGGTGGTGTCCTTTGACGGCACCAGCACCGTCTCGTCGCCGTTGATCGCCCAGTACATGGGGCGGATGTAGACGGCGGCATCGTCCGGAAAGGCGCTCAGCCCCTCCCAGACGATCTGCACCATGTCCTGCGGCGCGATGGTGGGGCGCAGCATCAGCGCCTCGGCCGAGCGGTTGACGCGGGCGCAATGGGCGTAGAGGTCGGGCGCCAGCCCGTCGACGAACCGCGCCCCGTCGAACACGCTGCTGCCCTGCCACATGCCGTGATCGGCCGCCTTCATGACGGCAAGATCACCCTCGTGCCAGGTGCCTTCGAAATAGGTGCGGATCCTCGAACCTGCGGCCATGATGCGTACTCCGGTAGTGTCGGCGCCACGGTAGGCGCCCCGCCGCCCAAGGTCCAGACCTGGCGCGGCGGGGCGCCCGCACGCTAGCCGACCACGTTGAAGGCCGGGCCGAACGGGTAGCCGGTGATGTTCTCGTTGCCCTCTTCGGAGATCACCAGGATGTCGTGTTCGCGGTAGCCCCCCGCGCCGGGGGCGCCTTCGGGAAGGGTCAGCATCGGTTCCATGGAAATGACCATGCCCGGCGTCAGCACGGTGTCGATATCCTCGCGCAGTTCCAGCCCCGCCTCGCGGCCGTAGTAATGAGACAGCACCCCGAAGCTGTGGCCATAGCCGAAGGTGCGGTATTGCAGCAGGTCGCGTTCGGCGAGAAAGGCATTGATCCGTTCGGTCACCTCGGCGCAGCTTGCGCCCGGCTTCAACAACGAGATGCCCAGTTCATGCGCCGCCACGTTGGCCTGCCAGATGCGCAGCGAGGCCTCGTCGACCTCGCCCACGAACAGCGTGCGTTCCAGCGCGGTGTAATAGCCCGAGATCATCGGAAAGCAGTTCAGCGACAGGATGTCCCCGCGCTGCAGCGCGCGCGACGTCACCGGGTTGTGGGCGCCGTCGGTGTTGATGCCCGACTGGAACCAGACCCAGGTATCGCGGTATTCCGCATCGGGAAAGCGCCGGGCGATTTCCAGCTCCATCGCATCGCGGCCTGCCATCGCGATGTCGATTTCCCGCGCGCCGGGGCGGATCGCATCGCGGATGGCATAGCCGCCGATGTCCGCGACATCGGCGCCATGGCGGATCAGGGCGATTTCCGCGTCCGACTTGTGCATCCGCTGGCGCATGGTGGCCGGGGCGATGTCGGCGGTGCGCGACGGAGCCAGCATGTCATCCAGCAGCGCCTTTTGCGCCAGGGTCATGTGGTCGGCCTCGTAGCCGATGGCGCGGGCGGTGCCGGTGACCGACCCGATGGCGCGCCAGTAGTTGTGCCGCGCCCAGTCGGTGTAGGTGATGTTGTCGCCGTGGCAGCGCCGCCAGGGCTGCGCCGCGTCGATCCCGGCGGAAATGGTCACGCTGTCGGACGGCGTGACCACCAGCGCGTAGGGCCGCCCGAACGCGCAGTACAGAAACCCCGAATAATAGGCGATATTGTGCATCGAGGTCAGCACGCAGGCGTCCAGCCCCGCGTCGGCCATCGCGGCGCGCAGCCCCGCAAGCCGGGTTTCGTATTCGGCGGCTGCGAATGGCAGCACGCGGTCGCCCTGGTGGAAACGGTAATAAGCGGGTCGGTCCATCACTGGCCCTCCTTCAACGTGACGGAGGGCCGGATCCGACCCTGCCGTTCGTGGCAAAGCAAGATCCCGGCGTGCAGGATGGGTTGGTGGGCGCACCCGGAAAGGGTGGTGGCGACGCCATCGCCGGCCCGATGCGCAGGATGCGCCTTTCGCGCGGCCCATGCAAGGGGCGCGGCCCGGCGCCCGGGAAAGCCACATCGCCCGGCCATCTTTGCGCGGGCGCCTTGTTTGTCCACCGGGGCGTCTCTACATCTGCGGGCATGACACGATGGAACCCGTTTCGAAACAAAAGACCCCTCGTTTGCGTCCTGCGCCTGCAAGGGGCGATCGGGGCGTCGGGGCGTGGCCTGTCCGACGCCGGGCTGCGATCGACGCTGGAACGGGCGTTCCGCAAGGGCAAACCCGCCGCCGTCGCGCTGGAAATCAACTCGCCCGGCGGCTCTCCGGTGCAAAGCTCGTTGATCGGGGCGCGCATCCGGCGCCTGTCCGAGGAAACCGGCGTGCCGGTCTTTGCCTTCACCGAAGATGTCGCCGCATCGGGCGGGTACTGGATCGCCTGCGCGGCCGATGAAATCCACGCCGACCCCAGTTCGATCCTTGGCTCGATCGGGGTGATCTCGGCCAGTTTCGGCGCGCATGAATTCCTGCAGCGCCACGGACTTGAACGCCGGGTCCACACCGCCGGAGAATCCAAGTCCATGCTGGACCCCTTCCGCCCCGAAGCGGATGA
>CAXICP010000477.1:0-2796 GCA_964022595.1 uncultured Salipiger sp. | reverse complement strand
CGACTGGATCGAGATGATCCCGTTCAACGAAACCCGCAACTACGTGATGCGCGTTGCCGAAAGCCTGCCGGTCTACCGCGCCCGCCTTGGGCGGGACCCGCTGCCGGTGCCGTTCAGCGAGGAACTTGTCGGCGCCACCTTGCGCGCCGCCGACTGACCCGGCCCTGCGCCCCGTCAGGCCGGGGCGGGGCGCAGCATCGCCATGGCGGTTTCGACGTCGGGCGCGCTTTGCACGAAATCCAGCAGCGAGCTTTCCGCGAAGCCTTCGCTGACCACATGCGCCAGCAGCGCCTTGAGCGGCTCCCAGAACCCGTCGTTGTCAAGCAGGACGATGGGCTTGTCGTGCAGCCCCAGCTGGCGCCAGGTGAGCACCTCGAAGAATTCGTCAAGGCTGCCCGCGCCGCCCGGCAGCAGCACGATGGCATCGGCATTCATCACCATCACCTTCTTGCGCTCGTGCATGGTCTCGGTGATCACCAGCCGGGTCAGGTCGGTCTTGCCGACCTCGCGCGAGAGCAGGTGGGTGGGGATCACGCCGAAGGTTTCGCCGCCGCTGGCCTGCGCCGCGCGAGCCACCGTGCCCATCAGCCCGACGTCGCCGGCGCCGTAGACCAGCCGCCAGCCTTCCTGCGCGATGGCGCGGCCCAGCGCCTCGGCCGCCTGGGCATGGGTTGCATTTTTGCCATTGCGTGCGCCGCAATAGACACAGATCGACCGTTGGATCATGGGTTTGACTCGACAATTGGGAGAATTTGCCCGGTGATAACGGGATCGTCATGACGACTCAACCGGTCGGCGCCGCGCCTGTGCGACGTCGCCGGGAACCTGGACTGGAATATGGGCAGCAAGCTTCTTGGCTGGGGCATCTGGGGCGCCGTCGCGGTTGCGGCGGCGGGTGCGCTGCTGTTTTCCGGGACGGACCGGTTGTCGGCGCCCCCGAAATCCGCGCCGCCCCAGTCGGGCCTTGCGCAGGACCCGACGCCGCCCGACGTTCAGCCCGTTGCGCAGGTCGCGCCGCAAGCCCTGCCGCAGCTGGCCGACCCGGCGCCGGTCGTGGCGGCCGCCCCGGACCCCGCGCCGCCGCGCCTTGATCTGGTGCGCTCCGAGCCGGGCGGGTCGACCCTGATCGCGGGCAGCGCCCCGCCGGGCGCCGAGGTTTCGCTGCTGGTGGACGGCGTGCCGCGCCAGACGGCGGCGGCGGACAGCAGCGGGCGGTTCGCGCAATTCCTTGACCTTCCACCCACCGATGCGCCGCGCGTGCTGACGCTACGCATGTCGCTGGGCGGGCGCGACATTCCATCCGCCGACGAGGTCGTGCTGGCAGCCCCGCCGCCCCCGCAGGCCCCAGATCAGCCGGTTCCGCCGCAGGCCCAGACGCAGGGACAGCCACAGGCGCAGGGACGGGCCCAGAGCCAGCCACAGGCCCAAGCGATGGCGCCCGACGCCAAGCCGGCGGCGCCGCCGGCGATCGCGCTGCGCTCGTCCAGCGAGGGGGTCGAACTGATGCAGCCGCCCGGCCCGGCGCTGCCTCCGGGGACGGTGGCGATCGACGCCATCACCTATGACACCGCCGGCGAGGTCGCGCTTGCCGGACGAGGCCGCGCCGATGCGCAGCTGCGGATCTATCTCGACAACCGCTCCATCGCGACGGCGATTGTGCCGGGCAGCGGGCGCTGGCAGGCGGATCTGCCACGCATCGACGCGGGCACCTACACGCTGCGGGTCGACCAGATGGATGCGGGCGGCGCCGTCACGGCCCGCGCCGAAAGCCCGTTCCTGCGCGAATCCCCTGAAAAGCTTGCCGCCGCCGCCGAAGAGGCGGGCAGCCCGCTGTCGGTGGTGACGGTGCAGCCGGGCCATACGCTATGGGCGCTTGCGCGCGAGCGCTACGGCGATGGCTTCGCCTACGTCAAGGTGTTCGAGGCCAATCGCAGCCAGATCCGCGACCCCGACCTGATCTATCCGGGGCAGGTGTTCGACCTGCCGGACTGACCGGCCCCCCCCTTCGGCAGCGCACAGAGCAGCCTTCGCAGATGCGCAGCCGCGCCGCGGGTGTCTGGCATCCTGCCCCCGGGCGCGCTATGGCCAAGGCAGCCGACCCGAAAGGACCAGCCATGCCCCCCGATACAGATGCAGACATCGCCCGCGAAGAGCGCCGCTCGGGGTGGCGCACGATCCGCCGGGTGGGGCCGTACCTGTGGCCGGACGGGCAGGATTGGGTCAAGCGGCGGGTGGTGCTGTCGCTGGTGCTGCTGCTGGTGGCAAAGCTGATCGCGGTCGGCACGCCCATCCTTTACAAGCGGGCGGTCGACAGCCTGTCGGGCGAGGTGCCCGACCTTGCGCTGGGCGCGGTGGGGTTGACCGTCGCCTATGGCATGGCGCGGCTGACCACGGTGGGTTTTCAGCAACTGCGCGATGGCATCTTCGCCCGGGTCGGGCAGCGCGCCCTGCGCCGCCTTGCGCTGGAAACATTCGCCCATATCCACCGGCTGTCCATGCGCTATCACATCACCCGCAAGACCGGCGGGCTGAGCCGCATCATCGAGCGCGGCGTCAAGGGCGTGGATTTCCTGCTGCGGTTCATGCTTTTCAGCGTCGGCCCGCTGATTGTCGAGCTTCTGCTGGTGGGCGCGGTGCTGTTCTGGCTGTTCGACATCTGGTATCTTGCGGTGGTCGCGGTCACCATCGCGCTTTATGTCTGGTTCACCTTCAAGGTGACCGAATGGCGCGTGCGCCTGCGCCGCACCATGAATGATCAGGACACCGACGCCAACCAGAAGGCCATCGACAGCCTGC
>CAXICP010000476.1:0-2800 GCA_964022595.1 uncultured Salipiger sp. | reverse complement strand
CGGCGGTTTTCCGTGGTGACATCACTTGCGGTGTCGGTGCCGGTGATCGAAGGCAACATCGCGCGGGGCGGATACGTGCCGGCCTGCGTTTCGGTGCGCGCCAGCGGGCTGCCGGTGCTGACCATCGATGCGGGCGGGCCGGCGGTGCTGGACCGGCTAAGCGGGGAAATCGCCGCCGCCCGGGCCGAAGGCGCGCAGGCGGTGGTGCTGGGATGCGCCGGCATGGCCCCGCTTGCAGCCCCGCTCGGCAAGCGCAGCGGCGTGCCGCTGATCGACGGGGTCGCGGCTTCGGCGCATCTGGCGGCGGCAGCGGCGGGCTTTTCCCAAGGGCACTAGGCCGCCCGCCGCGTTCGCATCACGCAGCGTTCAGCCGCTGCCCGGTCTGGGCGTCAAAATAATGCAACCGCGCCGGATCGTAGCCCAGCCCGATGGGCGCGCCCGATTGCAGCCGCACCTCGGGGTCCAGCCGCGCCGACAGTTCCTGATTGCCCAGCTTGCAGATGGCGATGGTGTCGGAACCCAGCGGTTCCCACACGTCGACCAGCGGGGTCAGCCGCGCGGCATCGCTTAGCCCCAGGTGTTCGGGGCGCACCCCGACGTCCAGCCTTGCGCCGTCGCGCGCGGGCACATCGCCCAGTTCCAGCGCAAGCCCCTCCATCCGCAGCATCGGCGCGCCGCCCGACCGGTCAAGCACGCCCGAAAAGATGTTCATCTGCGGCGAGCCGATGAATTCCGCGACGAACCGGCAATTGGGGCGGGCGTAAAGTTCCATCGGGGGGCCCTCTTGGACGATGCGGCCTGCCTGTAGCACGACGACCTTGTCGGCAAGGGTCATCGCCTCGGTCTGGTCGTGGGTGACATAGACCGTGGTGGTGCCCAGCATCGCGTGCAACCGCTTGATCTGGGTGCGCATTTCCACCCGCAGCTTGGCATCCAGGTTCGACAGCGGCTCGTCGAACAGGAACACCGAAGGTTCGCGCACGATGGCCCGCCCCATCGCCACGCGCTGACGCTGCCCGCCCGAAAGCTGCCCCGGCTTGCGATCAAGATAGGCGTCGATCTGCAGCACCTGCGCCGCCTGCAGCACGCGCGGCGTAATCTCGGCCGCCTTCCAGCCGCGCATCTTCAGCCCGAAGCCGATGTTTTCGCCCACGGTCATATGCGGGTAAAGCGCGTAATCCTGGAACACCATGGCCACGTCGCGCCCCTTGGGTTCGATCTCGTTCACCACGCGCCCGCCGATCTTCATGGTCCCGCCGGTGATGGTTTCCAGCCCCGCGATCATGCGCAGCATCGTCGACTTGCCGCAGCCCGACGGGCCCACGAAGGCGACGAATTCGCCGTCCTTCACATGCAGATCCACGCCGTGGATGGCGCGATGGGCGCCGTAATCCTTGACGATCCCGCTCAGGTCGATGTCGGCCATGTGCTCTCCTCCCGCTGCACCCGCGAATTTTCGGGGTTGCATTATCAATAATCATCACGTTATCAATATTGATAATTCGAGGCAAGCAGGAACAGGACCCTCCAGATGGCCGTGGAAAGTTTCAGCGCGATCCAGCCCCCCCGCCGGGGCAACCGCCGCAGCGAGGCGTTGTTCGACGCGCTTGAACAAGAAATCGTGCTGGGCCGGCTTGCCCCCGAACAGGCACTGACGGAAATGGATCTGGCGGCGCGGTTCGATTGCAGCCAGGGCACGGTGCGCGAGGCGCTGATGCGTCTGGCCGAAGAAGGCCTGGTCAACCGGCAACCCAATCGCGGCACCCATGTGGCGGCCTGTTATGCGGATGATGCCCGCGCCCTGCTGCGCATTCGCCGCGAGATCGAATGCAGCTACCTGGGGCGCGTGGTGGCGCGCGCGGATGCGGCGCTGGAACGCGATCTGCGCGCCGGCTTGGACGCCATGCGCAACGCCGCGCGCACCGGCGACGAATACGCGCTGTCGGTGCAGGACAGGGCCTTTCACGCCCGCCTGTTCGCGGCGGCGGACCTGCCGCTGGTGGCGCCCATGCTGACGCGCTGCCTGATCCACAACCACCGCTACAAGATCCTGAATTCGCAGCCCAACCGCGCGCTTGCCGCCACGGCAGAGCGGCATGTGCCGATCCTGGACGCGCTGATCGCCCGCGACGAGCCTGCCTTGCGCGAACTGCTGGCCCATCACATCGCCACCATCGTGGATTTCGGCCCCGATCTTTCGCATGCAGGGGCGCCGAAATGACCCGGCTTGCGCAAGAGGATGCCGGGCTTGGCGATCCGACACTGATGGCGCCCGCGGCGGGCCGCGCGCTGGCCGCGCTGACCAACCTGCGCTGGAACGAAAGCCCCCCGCCGATGCAGGCACGCACCGTGCTGCACGCGGGGCTGCCCGCGCGGCTGGTGACGCCGCCGAATGACCGGGGCACCGATGCCATCCTGCATGTGCATGGCGGCGGCTGGGCACTGTGTTCGGCTGCAACGCACGAGGACGCGGCGCGCCGGCTGGCGCTTGCCTGCGCGTGCCCCGTGCTGACGCCTGACTATCGCCTGGCGCCCGAAGATCCGTTTCCCGCCGGGCTGGACGACGTGACCGCCGCCTGGCAGGCCCGTGACCGCGCGCGCCGCTGGTCGGTGGCGGGCGACAGCGCGGGGGCGAACCTTGCGCTGGCGCTGATGCTGCGCCTGATCGCGCAAGGCGCCGCCCTGCCCGCCGCGGGGCTGCTGTTCTACGGCGTTTACGGCACGGATTTCGACACGCAAAGCTACCGCGCCCATGAACACGGGCCCGGTCTGACCCGCGCCAAGATGATGCGCTACTGGG
>CAXICP010000475.1:0-2800 GCA_964022595.1 uncultured Salipiger sp. | reverse complement strand
AATCATAGGTGCGCCCGTCGCCCATCACGCCCACGGTGCGCACCGGCAGGATCGCAACGAAGGCCTGCCAGATTTCGTCATAAAGACCATGCTTGCGGATCTGGTCGATATAGACCGCATCCGCCTTGCGCAGGATGTCGAGCTTTTCGCGCGTGATCTCGCCCGGGCAGCGGATGGCAAGGCCGGGGCCGGGGAAGGGATGGCGCCCGATGAAGCTGTCGGGAAGGCCAAGTTCACGGCCCAGCACGCGCACCTCGTCCTTGAACAGCTCGCGCAGCGGTTCCACCAGCTTGAGCCCCATCTTTTCGGGCAGGCCCCCGACGTTGTGGTGGCTTTTGATCGTGACGCTGGGACCGCCGCTGAAGCTGACGCTTTCGATCACGTCCGGATACAGCGTGCCCTGCGCCAGGAAGCGTGCGCCTTCGATGCCGTCGGCGTATTTCTGGAACACGTCGATGAACAGCTTGCCGATGATCTTGCGCTTGGTTTCGGGGTCGGACACGCCTTCAAGCTCGCCAAGGAACAGGTCCTGTTCCTGCGCGTGGATCACCTGCAGGTTCATGTGGTCGCGGAACATGCCCACGACTTCCTCGGCCTCGTTCAGGCGCAGCAGCCCGTGGTCGACGAAGACGCAGGTCAGCTGATCGCCGATCGCCTCGTGCAGAAGCGCCGCCGCGACCGAGCTGTCGACCCCGCCCGAAAGCGCGCAGATCACCTTGGCATCGCCGACCTGGTCGCGGATCTTCTGCACCGCTTCCTCGCGGTAGGCGCCCATGGTCCAGTCGCCGGTGAAGCCCGCGTCACGCACGAAATTCTCGTAGAGCGTCTTGCCGTTGGGGGTGTGATGCACCTCGGGGTGGAACTGCACCGCGTAAAAGCGGCGTTCCAGATCGGCGGTGATCGCAAAGGGCGCGCCGGGCGAGGTGGCGTAGACTTCGAACCCCGGAGCGATTTCCGAAACGTGGTCGCCGTGGCTCATCCAGACCTGTTCGCGCCCGGTACCATCAAGGAACCAGCCCGCAAGCAGATCGATGCGATCTTCCTTCGGGGTCACGTAGGCGCGGCCGAATTCGGCGCTGCCGTGCTTGGCTTCGACCTTGCCGCCAAGGTCCTGCATCATGACCTGCTGGCCATAGCAGATGCCCAGGATCGGCACACCGAGGTCATAGACCTTTTTCGGAGGCCGGGGCGATCCCTCACGCGTGACGCTGTCCGGCCCGCCCGAGAAGATGATCGCCTTGGGGGCGAAGTCTTCGAGAAAGGCGTCGGTGACGTTCTGGTAGGGATGGATTTCGCAGAAGACATCAAGCTCGCGAAGGCGGCGCGCGATCAGTTGCGTCACCTGGGAGCCGAAGTCGATGATGAGCAGGCGGTCATGCTGGGTCATGAGCGTGCTTTAGGGTCGCTTGACGCGGGGCGCAAGAGGCAGCGCGACGCTTGGGTGAAATCGCGCCTGCGCGGGCGCGCGATGGCCCGACCGGCTGCCCTGCCGCAACCGGTCGCATGGGCCGGGGCGATCAGACGCGTTCGCGCAGGATCCGGGCCTCGCCCATCATCGCGGCCAGCACTTCGACATGGCGGGCGATGGAATAGCTGGCGTCGGCGGCGCGCCGGCGGGCGTCGAGCATCGTTTCGATCTCGATCAGCTTCATGAGCACCGGACCGCTGCGTTCGGGGGCCGGCCCCGACAGGATGCGCCCCAGATGCGCCTCGCGGCGGTATTCATCGGCGCCGATGCGTGCGGCGCGGACCAGAAGGCGCGGGCGATTCAGACCGGCCATTAGACTCAGAATATCCTGCATTGTCACGTTTCCCTCTTCGTGAGTGTGTCGGGAACATGGCACAATCAAGACCGGTGTTGCGGGAAGGGCGCACTCTGAGACCGGTGATTTCACCTTTGCTTAGAAATTGTCGGGAAATTTAGAGGTCTGACAGAAACGTTAACTATCAGGTAACTCGCTCTCGTCATGGTTGCATCCGTCTGGGGATAAGTCTGTGGAAAGCAAGGCCTAGGGGATGAATATGATACTCTGTCGATCCGGTGCCGATCAGGCACAAGAGTTGCCGGCTTGGGTGCCGGAGGATGCACGAAACTATCTGGCCCACACCGAGGGCGGAGAGGCGATACGAAAACTGGCGCGCGAAGCAGGATGTCACGCGTCAACGGTCCTGCGTCAGGTGCGCCGGATCGAAACATTGCGGGACGATCCGCTGGTGGACGGGGCGCTTCGCAGCCTCGGCAAACTCCAGGCCAGGATGGCGCAACAATCCACGAAGGAGTTGGATCGGATGAGAGAGCCTCTCAGCGACGAGATGACGCCGGACGCTGCCAGCCTTGCCTCCGAGGCACGGCGGATCCTGCGCCGCCTGTGCGAAAGCGGGGCGGTGCTGGCGGTCGCGGCGGAAATGGACAAGGCGGTCGTGGTGCGCGACACCGGCGATGGCGGCAACACCCGCACGGGGGTGGTGGACGCGCCGATCGCGCAGGCGATGGCGCTCAAGGGCTGGATCGCCTGCGATGCACCGGGGCGGATTTCACGCTACCGGATCACCGCCGCCGGGCGCACCGCGCTCAGCAAGCTGCTGGCCGAACAGGAAAGCAAGCTGCGCGGTTTCGCCGAGGCGCAGGCCGGTTTCGGGTCGAGCCACGAGGCCGAAGAGGCGATGGCCGCCGCCGCCGCCGACCCGCAGGCGCGCCGGCGCCATGTCATGGCGGAAAGCCCGCTGGTGCTGCTGGCGCGGCGCCGCGACACCAAGGGTGAGCCGTTCCTTGCGGACGATCTGGTGCGGGCGGGCGAAC
>CAXICP010000474.1:0-2812 GCA_964022595.1 uncultured Salipiger sp. | reverse complement strand
GTACATCACCGACCAGATCTACACCGATGTCGAGGTCGACAGCTCGGGCGAAACCTCGGTCAACCTCAACATCCAGCTGCGCCGCAATCTCAAGGCGCGCGGCACCGTGTCATCAACCGGCAACAGCGGTGTCGGGGTGTTCTACGAAAAAGACTACTGAACGCGCGGGGCGGCCTGATCGGGCCGCCCCTACCCCGGCGCGGCGCTTCTTCTCTTGCCTGGCGCGTGCCAAAGGCGCATCCAGCCAGCATGCGCTACACCCTGCGACAGATCGAATATTTCATCGCCACCGCCGAGGCCGGGTCCATCACCCTGGCGGCCGAGCGGATCAATATCTCGCAGCCGTCGATCTCGACCGCGATCTCGCAGCTCGAGGCGGAGCTGGGCGCGCAGCTGTTCCTGCGCCGCCACGCACAGGGCCTGTCGCTGACCCGCACCGGGCGCGACCTGCTGATCGAAGCCAAGCAACTGATGGACCAGGCGCAGCGGCTTTACCACGCCGCGTCCGAGGCGACGGACACGGTGCGCGGCACCCTGTCGCTGGGCTGCCTTGTGACCTTTGCCCCGATGGTGCTGCCCGAGGTGACGCACAGCTTTGCCGCCGCCTATCCCGGCGCGCGGGTGATGCCGCAGGTGGCCGACCACGAAACGCTGCTGCACGATCTGGAACGCGCCGAACTGGATGTCGCGCTAAGCTACGACATGCAACTGCCGGACGAATACGAATTCACCCCGCTTGCCGAACTGTCGCCCTGCGCGCTTGTCGGCGAAAGCGACCCGCTGGCGCAGGAAACGGCGGTGCCGCTGGAAGAGCTGGCGCAGCGGGATCTTATCCTGCTCGACCTGCCCATATCGCGCGACTACTTTCTGGGGCTTTTCGCGCGAAAGGGGCTGACGCCCAGGATCGGCGCGCGGCTGCAACAGCAGGATGTGATCCGCACCATGGTGGCGAACCGCTTTGGCTACACGATCGCGAACATCCGCCCCAGGTCGACGCTGGCGATGGACGGGCGCGCGGTGCGGCGACTGCGCATCGCGGGCGATCACATGCCGATACGTCTGGGCCTGCTGCGCATGGCGCGACAGGCGCCCACGCGGCTTGTGTCCAGCTTCATGGACCATTGCGCCACGCTGATTTCCAACAGCTACATCCCGGGGATGGAAGCGCCCGACCTTGACTTGAAGCCGGCGCGCTGAACGCCGCCCCCTGCCCCCAAGGTGGTCCCCGGCTTGGGGCGCACCCGGGCCGGGCGCCGATCAGCCGCCCAGTTCGTGGAACCGGCGCGCGAAATAGGCAAGGCCGCTGGCGTCGGGCACCTGCGTGACCTCGATCACCTCGCAGAATATCACCTCGTGCGTGCCGACGATGGCGCGCTGGGACACGCGGCAATCAAAGCTGACCGCCGCGTCCTTCAGAACCGGCGCCCCAGATGCCCCGATGCCGAATTCCGCCGCGTCGAACCGGTCCTGCATCGTTTTCCTGCCGCCGAAGATCATCGCCAGTTCCTGGTGCGCCGGCCCCACGGTGTTGACGCAGACCGCGTCGTTTTCCAGGAAGGCGGGCGCCGCCGAGGACGACCGGTTGACGCAGACCCGGGGGCGTGTCGGTCACCGAGCATACCGCCGAGGCGGTCAGCCCCGCCCGCCCGCCCGGCCCGTCCGTGGTCACGATGTTCACCGCCCCCGCCAGCCGCGCCATGCCGTCGCGGAACAGCGCCTGGGACACGGTGGTGCGGCCCTGCGAATCGGAAGTTTCCGTTTCTGCCATCAGTCTATCTTTCCAGCCAGTTCTTGGAGCCGCCCCGGCGGGCGGCAGGTTGCCTTATACTGGCATATATGTCCCGCAGAAGTCAGGGCACGCCTTGTTGAACCGCGACGCAGGGTTCAGTCGCGGTAATCTGGGCATTCCGCGTCAAGGATCAGCTTCATTTCCTCGAAATGGGCGGTCGAGAAATCGACGATGCCTTCCCAGTCCTGCGCGGTCTGCTCGGCGTCGGCGTCCGAAAGGTTAAGCAGCGGGCGGCCCGTCGACATCGCCGCCACCACGGTCTGCGCCGCGCGGTCGAAGGTATAGATGTCGTCCCAGGCTTCGGCCACGGTGGGGGCGGTGATCATCACCCCGTGGTTGCCCATCAGCAGGCGCGACTTGTTGCCCAGCAGGCCCGCAAGCCGGGCGCCTTCGGCATCGGAATTGGCCATCCCGCCATAGCCCAGATCCACCGCCAGCCGGTTGTGATAGCGCGCCGAATTCTGGTCGATGGCGGGCATCCCCGGCGGGTCGATCGACGCCAGCGCGGTGGTGGTGATCGGGTGCAGGTGCATCACGACGCGCGCGGCGGGGCACAGCTTGTGCACCTGCCCGTGGATCTTCATCGCGGTGTGGTCGACGCGCGGATTGTCGGTGCCGTCATTCAGATCCACAAGGATCAGGTCCGACGCCTTCACCCGGCTCCAGTGCATCCACTTGGGGTTGATCAGAAAGCGCATGCCATCGGCGCCAAGGGCGATGGAGTAGTGGTTGGCGACCGCCTCGTGCATTCCGGCCCGCGCGGTCATGCGCAGGGCGGCGGCAAGGTCGATGCGGGCCTGGGTTTCGTCGATGATGTCCACGCGGGCGTCCATCCGAGGTCTCCTTGTCTTGCTGAAGCGGCGGCGCTGCGCCGGTTCCGATACGCGCAGGACGTCACCACGATCCACCCCCGAACGCCAGAGGCTGCGGCCCCGATCACACGCCACCGCGGGGCCACGCCCCTGCGAAGCCCGCGCAAATGCCTTGTTTTTAGCCAGGGCCCCTGCGCGCTGCCGCGAAACG
>CAXICP010000473.1:0-2823 GCA_964022595.1 uncultured Salipiger sp. | reverse complement strand
CCTGGCGCGCAGGCGACGGGATGACCGATGCCGAATTCCTTGATGCGCTGATGGACGACATGAAGGGCAGCATCGAATCCATCGGCGCGGAAAACATCGCCTGTTTCATCGGCGAGCCCATCATGGGCGCGGGCGGCGTCATCGTGCCCCCGGCGGGCTATCACAAGCGCGCCGCCGAGCTGTGCGCAAGCTATGACATCAAGGTGATCTCGGACGAGGTGGTGACAAGCTTTGGCCGGCTTGGGCATTTCTTTGCGTCCAGGGACGTGTTCGATTTCCAGCCCGACGTGATCACCACCGCCAAGGGGCTGACATCCGGGTATCAGCCGCTGTCCGCGACCATCTTTTCCGATGAGATCCACGAGGTCATCAGCGGCCCCGGCGGCATGTTCACCCATGGCATGCCCTATTCGGGCGACCCCGCCGCGGCCGCCGGCCAAGCCAATATCGCGCTGATGGAACGCGACGATCTGCCCGGGCAGGTGCAGACCACCGGCAAGCTGTTTGAAAACACGCTGCGCGGCCTTGCGGACATGGACATCGTGGGCGAGGTGCGCGGCAGCCATTTCATGATGGGCATCGAGCTGGTCAAGGACAAGACCACCAAGGAAATGTTCGACCCCGAGCTGAACATCGGAATGCGCGTCGCCCGCGCGGCGCAGAAACGTGGGCTGGTGGCGCGCCCGCTGGGGCATATCCTGATCCTGTCGCCGGTGCTGATCCTGACGCCCGCGCAGATCGCCGAAATCGGTGCTATCCTGCGCGAAAGCATTGCCGAAGCGATGGGCGATCTGCCTGCATAGGCGCAAGCTATGCCGCACCTTCGGCAAGTGTTACTTTCCCGATGCAGCGACGTCTGACAATCTTTGCGGCAGGCCCCCGACAGGGCCTGCCGTTTTCCCTTGTCAAAGGCCCCAGCGGAATGAACGTTCACGACCCCGCAGCCGAGCTGCGCGCCAATGTCGCCACCCCTTTCGAAGCCGCCTCGGCGATGCCGGTCTCGGTCTACACCTCGCAGGATTTCCAGGCGCTGGAACAGGAACACCTGTTCGCGAAAAGCTGGATCTGCGCCGGGCGCGCCGATGCGCTGGCGCAGCCGGGCGACTACCTGACCATGGACATCGCCGCCGAGCCGATCATCGTGCTGCGCGACCGCGAGAGCGACTTGCGCGCCATGTCGAACGTCTGCCGCCACCGCATGTCCAAGCTGCTGGAAGGGCGGGGCAACGTGCGCACGATCACCTGCCCCTACCACGCCTGGACCTATTCGCTGGACGGCGCGCTGCGCGGCGCGCCCGCGATGGACATGAACACCAGCTTCTGCAAGGACGCGCTTGGCCTGCCGCAGATCCGCTGCGTGGACTGGAAGGGCTGGATCATGGTCACGCTTGACCCCGATCTGCCCGACCCGCACGACACCCTGCGCGAGATGGACGATCTTGTCGGCTACCTGCCCATGGAAGATTACGTCGAGGTCTTCCGCGAAGAGCACCGCTGGAACACCAACTGGAAGATCCTCGCCGAGAACTTCATGGAAAGCTACCACCTGCCCGCCTGCCACGGCGGCACCATCGGCGGCGCGGTGGACCTGCGCAAGATGACCTGCCCCAAGGGGTTTTCGGGGTTCAACTATCACCACATCCTCAAGGACGACAGCATCGCGCTGTCCATCGCCCACAAGGACAACACCGCGCTGCAGGGCGATGACCGCTACCGCACATGGCTGCTGGCGGTCTACCCGTCGCTGATGATCACGCTGACGCCGGGCTATTTCTGGTATCTGTCGCTGATGCCCGACGGGCCGGGCGGCGTCAGGATCCTGTATGGCGGCGGGCTGCACCCCGATTTCGTGGCCGACCCGGACGCCGGGCAGCATTTCGAAACGCTCAAGGGTCTGCTGGACGCGGTCAACGACGAGGATCGCGGCTGCACCGAACGGGTCTGGCAGGGGATGCAGTCGCGCCACGCGGTGCCGGGGGCGCTGTCGCATCTTGAACGGCCGAATTACGAATTCGCCAGCTGGATCGCATCGAAGCTGCCCTTGAACACCGCCCCCTGATGGGGCCAGAACGGGCGGGCCCGCCCGCCGCGACAGTGCCGCGCGGGCGGCAGGCAAGGAATAAGGCCGGGCGCAGGTCCGGGAACGGTAGGACATGACGTTTTCGCTGGTGGCGCGCTGCGCCGAAACGGGGCAGTTCGGGGTGGCGGTGTCGTCGTCGTCCCCGGCGGTGGCGGCGCGCTGCGCCTTTGCGCGGGCGGGCGTGGGGGCGGTGGCCTCGCAGAATGTCACCGACCCGGCGCTTGGCACGGCGGCGCTGGACCTGATGGCAACGGGGCTGAGCGCGGCGCAGGCAGTGGCCCAGCTGGCCGGAACGCGCGATCACATGAGCTATCGCCAGGTGCTTGCGGTGGATGGCGCGGGCGGCACGGCGATCCATTCGGGGCCCAATTCGCTGGGCACCTGGACGCAGGCATCGGGGCGCGACGTGGTATCGGCGGGCAACCTTCTGGCCAATGACCGCGTGCCCGCCGCCATCGTCGCGGCCTTTGAAACCGCGACCGGCCCGCTGGGCGATCGCCTTGTCGCCGCGATGCGCGCCGGGCTTGCCGCCGGGGGCGAGGCCGGGCCGGTGCATTCGGCAGGAATGCTGATCGTGGACCGCGAGGCATGGCCCTATGCCGAACTGCGCTGCGACTGGATCGACGATGGCTGCCCCATCGAGGCGATCGCCCGCGCCTGGCAGGTCTATGCCCCGCAGGCCGACGCCTATGTCACCCGGGCGTTGAACCCGGTGGCGGCACCGTCCTACGGCGTTCCGGGGG
>CAXICP010000472.1:0-2829 GCA_964022595.1 uncultured Salipiger sp. | reverse complement strand
GGTCTACGGGATGCTTGGCATCGCCATCGCGCTTAGCTGGGGCTACGCGGGCATCCTGAACCTGGGGCAGGGGCTGTTCTTTGGCCTTGGCGCCTACATGGTGGCCATGTCGCTGAAGCTGCAAAGCTACACCTCGACGCAGCAGGGCAGCGACAGGCCGGTGCCGGATTTCATGCTGTGGAACGCCGAACCGGGCGCGCCGACCGAACTGTGCTGCATCGTCAAGGGGTCCTGGCTGTGGCTGCCGTTCCAGTCGCAATGGTTCGGCATGGCGATGGCCATCGTCCTGCCGGTGCTGGTGGCGCTGGTGCTGTCCTCGGCGATCTTCCGGCTGCGGGTGTCGGGGGTGTACGTGGCGATCATCACGCTGGCGCTTGTGCTGCTGGTGCGGCTGCTGATCATCGATGCGCAGCCGGTGACGAACGGGTTCAACGGGCTGACCGACATTGGCTGGCTGACCGTCGCGGGCATCGAATTCGACCCCTACATGGTGTCCACCTATTACATCGTCGCCGTGTCCACCTGCGCGGTGCTGCTGCTGACGCGCTGGCTGGTATCGACCCGCGCCGGGCTGATCCTGCAATCGACGCGGGATGACCCGAACCGGGCGCGCTATCTTGGCTATGACGTGGCCGCCTACCAGGTGTTCTTTTTCACCGTCTCGGCGGGCATCGCGGGCTTTGCGGGGATGCTTTACGTGATCGCGGCGGAATTCGCCTCGCCCTCGTTTCTCGACATCACCTTTTCGATCTCGATGGTCGTCTGGGCCGCCGTCGGCGGGCGCTCGTCGCTGATCGGCGCGGCCATCGGCGCCATTCTCATCAACACGATCGAGGCGACCGCTTCGGAAACCGAGATGTTCCGCGAAGCCTGGAAGCTGATCATCGGCATCGTCTTCGTGCTGGTGGTTCTTTACATGCCGCGCGGCCTGGCCGGGCTGGCGCAGGATCTTGCGGGGCGCATCGCGGATGCGCGCGGCGCGGGCAAACAGCGGGCGCGCTCTGGCGCCCCGGCGGAATAGCAAGGAGGCGCAGCCATGACGGCAGCACTTACGATCGACGCGCTCGAGGTGGATTTCGGCGGCTTCAAGGCGGTGGACGGCATGACCACCGTGATCAACCAGGGCGAGCTGCGCGTCGTCCTTGGCCCCAACGGCGCGGGAAAGACGACGCTGATGGACCTGATCAGCGGCAAGACCGCATCGACGGGCGGCGAGGTGCGGCTTTTCGGGCGCGACATCACCAACCGCCCCGAACACCGCATTGCCCGCGCCGGGGTGGGGCGCAAGTTCCAGATCCCGTCGGTGTTCCGCGACCTGACGGTGCATGACAACCTGCGCGTCGCGGTCAGTCATGAACCGCGCGTCTTTCGCAACCTGCGCATCGGCATGGCGGCAAGGGACAGCGCGCGCATCGACGAGGTCATCGCGCTGACCGGGCTGGAACCGGTGCTGGACGTGGTGGCGGGCGATCTGAGCCACGGGCAGATGCAATGGCTGGAACTGGGGATGCTGATCACCCAGCAGGCGCGGGTGATCCTGCTGGACGAGCCGACGGCGGGCATGACCCAGTCCGAGACGCTCAAGACCGCGGATATCATCCTGCGGCTCAAGGGCAGCCACACGCTGCTGGTGGTCGAACATGACATGGCCTTCGTGCGCAAGATCGCCGAGCGGGTGACGGTCATGCACATGGGCCGGCTGCTGGCCGAAGGAACCATGGAACGGATCGAACAGGACCCGGCGGTGCGCGAGGCCTACCTTGGCTCCGGAGGGCTGCACTGATGCTTTCGCTTTCCCATGTCGACAGCTTTTATGGCCGCAGCCAGGCGCTGCATGACATGACCGTCAGCGCCCCGGCCGGGGCGATCCTGGGCATCCTGGGGCGCAACGGGGTCGGCAAGACGACACTGCTGCGCAGCATCCTTGGGCTGACCGACCGCACCAGCGGGGAAATCGCCCTTGGGGGCCAATCCATCGCCGGGCTCAGCACCCATGAACGCGCCCGCGCGGGCATCGCCTATGTCCCGCAGGGGCGCATGATCATCCCGGATTTCTCGATCCGCGAAAACATCCTCATGGGCGGTTTCGCCGCCGGGGGGGCGCGCCGCATTCCCGACATCGTGCCAGAGCTTTTCCCCTATCTGATGGACAACCTGGATCGTCCCGGGGGCGTGCTGTCGGGCGGGCAGCAGCAGCAGCTTGCCATCGCCCGGGCGCTGGCCTGCAAGCCCAAGGTGCTGCTCATGGACGAGCCGACCGAGGGCATCCAGCCCAACATCGTCGCCCAGATCGAAGACATCATCATCCGGCTCAATCGCGAACTGGGGCTGACCATCCTGCTGGTCGAACAGAACGTCGGGTTCGTGCGCCGCGCCGCGCGCGCCTTTGCGATGATCGAACATGGCACGGCGGTGGAATCCGGGCCCATCGACACCCTGACCGACGCGATGGTCCACAAGCACATGGCGATCTGATGCAGATGATCACCGCCATTCTTGGCCCCTGCGCCGATCACCGCGCCGCGCTGCACCGGCTTGAACACCGCCACGCGGTCGACGTGCTGCGCCTGCCCCGCGCCGACCTGTCGCGCCGGCGCCTGCGCGCGACCAGCGAGGGGGGGCACGAAATCGCCCTGGCGCTGCCGCGCGAGGCGCAGCTTTACGACGGCGCGGTGCTGGCGCTTGATGACGACCACGCGCTGGTGGTGCGGGTCGAAACCGAACGCTGGCTGCGCCTTGCCGCCCGCAATGGCGCGCTTGCGCTCAGGCTGGGGTATTTCTGCGGAAACCTGCATTGGCGCGTGCGCTTCGAAGGCGAGGTGCTGCTTG
>CAXICP010000471.1:0-2837 GCA_964022595.1 uncultured Salipiger sp. | reverse complement strand
CCGCGGCGCCGGCACCCGGCCAGCACCCGCCCGCCCGCGGGGGTGTACTGGATCGCGTTGACCACCAGGTTCTGGATCGACCGCAGCAGGTAAACCGGGTCAGAGCGCACGAAGACCATGCTGGGCACCATGTCCAGCGCCACGCCGCGCCGCTGCGCCAGCGGCGTCTGGTCTTCCCAGACCGACCGCATCAGCGTGCCAAGGCACACCTCGGACGGGGTCAGCGACCGGTCGGCCGAATCCAGCCGCGAGATGTCCAGCAGCGAATGCAGCAGCTGTTCGATCGACGTGAACGAGCCGTCCAGCCGTTCGATCATCGGCGCAAAGCGCGTGCCGGTCGCGGTGTCCATCAGCGTGGCGATCAGCAGCTTGGCGGCGTTGATCGGCTGCAAGAGGTCATGGCTGGCGGCGGCAAGGAAGCGGGTCTTGGACGACACCGCCGCCTCGGCCCGTTCCTTGGCGACGCGCAGTTCCTCTTCGACGCGGGCCATCTCGTCGAATTGTTCGCGCAGCTGGGCGTTGGCGTGGGTCAGTTCCTCGGTGCGCTCGGCCACGCGGTTTTCCAGCATTTCCGTGGCGCGGGTTTCCAGCGTCACGTCCTTGAGTTCCAGCAGAACGCCGCCGTCGGGCAACCGGTGCGCGTGCATGTCCAGCATCCGCCCCGAGGTGTGCCGCATGCGCCGCCGCAGCCGCCCCTGCCGTTCCAGCCGGTCCAGCCATTGCGCGATCTCGAACACGCCCGCATCGGCGATCAGCCCGTGCTGGGCGACGTAATCCAGCACCTGGTGCAGATCGGTGCCCTTTTGCACCATCGTGTAGGGCAGCCCCAGCAGCTGGCGGAACTGCATGTTGTACATGCGCACCACCCCCGTCGCCGAAAAGGTGCACACCCCCGAGGTCATGTTTTCAAACACCGCCTGCAGGTAATCGGAATGGCCTTCGACGATCTGCGCCTTTTCCGACCGGTTGCGCCGCACGATGGTGGTGATTTCCGTCAGCAGCAGCACGATCGCCTCGGCGCTGGTGCGCTGCAGGTTGATCTGGTACCAGCGATCCCCTTCCAGCTGGATCACGAGCGAGGCGACCGACGCGCCCTCGCGCCCGCGCCGGGCCTGCGCCATGGCCGCATCAAAGCTGCCTTCCACCGTGACAAGGTGGCGGCTGCTCTCGATCAGCTCAAGGCAGTCTTCCAGCGCGATGCCCGGCTGGAACCGCCCCGACACGTCCGGCAACAGCTTGAGAAAGATGTCGTTGCACACCTCTAGCTGCCCCGCCGTGAACACCGCCACGCCGCCATCCAGCGCCGACAGCGCATCGGCAAGGTTCTTGCGCATCCGCTCGCCTTCATCGCGGGCGTGGCGCAATTCGTCGGTGGTGCGTTCCAGATCGCGGGTCTTGGCCCAGACCTGCGCCTGAAGCGAAATCGCCGACTGGAACGCGCCGTAGGCCGATCCTCCGACCTCGTGCTGGCGGCCCGCGCGCCGCATGAGCGCGTCGATGATGCGCGCCTGCCGGGCCACCTGCTCTTCGAGCGGGGCGTCGGGGTCGATCATTCGAACGCCCTCCGCCCCGGTTCGAAGAAGGCGACGCCGACGAAGGTCTGGTTCACATGCACGCCGCAATGCTGTTCGCCATAGGTGTTGAACCCCACCACCCGGTGGCGCGACAGGATTTCCGAAACCTGCGGCACCAGCCCCTTCTGTTCGATTTCCAGCTTGCGCAGCACGCAGTCGAACCCCAGCACGAAATCGGGCGCAAGCCCGCGCGCGTCGGTCACCCCCAGCCCCGCCTCAAGCGTTTCCAGGATTTCCTTGCCCCGCCCCAGCGTCAGGATCAGCCCGTCGTCGATCGCCCCCAGAAAGCTGAGCGCATGCGCCCCCGGCGCGCCGTGGATGGCGCGCACGTGGTAATTCATGTTCTGGCGCACCAGCATCGGGTTTTCCGCGAACACCTGCGGCCCCAGCGCACCGGGATCGCAACCGACGATGCGCGCGTATTCCAGCGCGGCGGGGGCGCCGTTCAGTTCCAGCACCAGCCGATCCTCGGGCAGCGCATCGGTCACCACCACCTGCGTGTCGGTCGGAAGGAAATGGTCGAACCCCAGCCCGGTGAATTCCAGGTCGGTTTCCAGCAGCAGCAGCAGCGCGGCATTGCTGTGCAGCGTGCCGTCGCGCAGCACGAAGGTTTCGCGGAACGCCAGATCATCGCCCGCCGAGCCTCCGAACACGGGCACCTCGCCAAGCGCGGCCTCAAGCGTGGCGACCAGCATGTCTTCCTGCCGGGCGACCCCGTCGGCAAAGATCAGCGCCAGCCGGTTCCACCCGGCGGTGCGGCGGAAATGCGCGGCATGGGCGCGCACCGCCCGCGCGATGGGCTTCATTTCCAGCGGCTTGAGCGGTTCGATCAGCAACGAGGCACAGCGGAAATGTTCGCGCGGAAAGGCCAGGATCAGCAGCGCCTGGGTTTCATAGCCTTCGGGGGTGATGGTGCCGGCGGTGGTGCATCCGAACACAGGTATCCCGCCCGACCCGGCATCCAGCGCGGCGGCCACGTCGGGCAGGTGCAACCGGCCCGGCACAAAGGCCAGCAGAAAGCAGGCCTCGGCCAGGTCGATGCCCCGCAGCGCCTCGTTCACCGCGTCATGCGCGTCGGCGGCGCGCGAAACCGAAATGCGCACGTAGCGCGGCGCCACCAGGTCGCGCGGCATCTAGCGGCTCAGAAAGGCCTGGGCGTCCGCCTCGGCAGCGCCGATGGCGGTGGCGGGCTGGGCGTTTTCGATCAGCACCGCCGCCTGGGTGCGGTTGCGCACGCCAAGCCGGCGCAGCAGCGCGGTGATA
>CAXICP010000470.1:0-2851 GCA_964022595.1 uncultured Salipiger sp. | reverse complement strand
GCAGTACACGGCGCTCGCCGAGATGTTCCGGTTCAACACCGACGGCAGCCTCGACGCCGGCGGAGAGTGCGGCAAGTTCGGTCGTCGCGGCCTTTCGCTGCTGCATGGTGTCGCGCAGGGTGGACTGAACGACTTCAAGGCCGGTTTCGAGTTCGCGGCGCTTGTCCTCGGTCGCGATCACCGCGTTGCGCAGATGCGGAGACACGCTTTGCGCCGTCACCGCGCCGCCGTACTGATCGCCGCGCCAGGCAAAGATGGCATCGTTGCGGTCCAGCAATGTGACCGACCCGCGCGCGCGCCCGTCCAGCAATTCGCCAAGGGGCGGCAGCGTGGTGTAGAAATACCCCACGCCAAGCGCCACCAGCAGCGCGACCACCGCACTGACCCGCCAAACCACCGTCCAGACAAGGCCCGCGACCCAGCGCACCAGCCCGATGACCAGCGCGGCCACGGGGTTGCGCTTGCGCGCCGGCGCCTTGCGGCGGGGCGGCTTGCCACCGGTCTTGCGCGTGCTTTTCTGGGGCTTCGACGGCGTCTTGCTGGAATAGCGGCGATCCGCCACCAGCCGACGCTTGCCCCGGCCTGAATCACTCATCTGTCTCTGCCCGGCCCTGTCTGTTTTGCAGCAGGATAACGGCTTTGCGCCGGGATGTAGACGCCGAAAGGGTCACAATGTTGTCTTTTTAAGCCGCCCATTTTTTGGGCGTGCGTTGAATTTTCGCACGGAAACCGTGCAACATGGGGGCCGTGCGCCGACCTGCAAGCCCCGTTTCTTTCAAACTCCGGGCAATCGGCGTCTTTCTGCTGCTGCGAATGCAGGCAGCGGTCTGCCAAACGAAAGGGACCAAGGTGAAACTGATCATTGCGACGATCAAGCCGTTCAAGCTCGAGGAGGTGCGCGAGGCGCTCACCGGTATCGGCGTGCGCGGTATGATGGTGACTGAAATCAAGGGCTTTGGCTCGCAGTCCGGCCACACCGAAATCTACCGCGGCGCCGAATACGCTGTGAATTTCGTGCCGAAGATCAAGCTCGAGATCGTGGTGGCCGCGTCGATGGCCGACCAGGTCGTCGAGACAATCACCAAGACCGCGCAGACCGGCAAGATCGGCGACGGCAAGATCTTCGTTCTTGACGTGGCGCAGGCGGTTCGCGTGCGGACCGGCGAAACCGACGCCGACGCGATCTGATCGCCCGGGACAACAGCAGACAAGGGACAACAGGAACATGAAACTTCTCAAGGCACTTGCCCCGGCTGCCGCGCTGATCGCGCTGCCGACCCTGGGCCTGGCTCAGGACGAAGGCCCGGCGGCCGGCGTGAACGCGTCGACCGACACCGTCTTCATCCTCAATTCGCTGCTCTTTCTCGTCGGCGGCTTTCTGGTCTTCTTCATGGCGGCCGGTTTTGCCATGCTCGAAGCGGGGCTCGTGCGGTCCAAGAACGTCGCCATGCAGTGCATGAAGAACATCGCGCTGTTCTCGCTTGCCGCGATCTTCTACTACCTGATCGGCTACAACCTGATGTACCCGCTGGGCACCTGGTCCGTCGATGGCGTGATCTCGGGCGTGTGGGGCCCCGGCGTGCTTGAAGCCGTGGGCGTGACCGCCGATGCCGCCGACGATTACGGCTATGCCTCGACCGGTTCCGATTTCTTCTTCCAGCTGATGTTCTGCGCCACCACCGCGTCGATCGTTTCGGGCACCCTGGCCGAGCGTATCAAGCTGTGGCCGTTCCTGATCTTCGTCATCGTGCTGACCGCCATCATCTACCCGCTTCAGGCGTCGTGGAAATGGGGCGGCGGGTTCCTTGATGCGGCTGGCTTCCTGGATTTCGCAGGCTCGACCGTGGTGCATTCGGTCGGTGGCTGGGCGGCTTTGACCGGCGCGCTGATCCTTGGCCCGCGCATCGGCAAGTACCGTGACGGCATGACCATCCCGATGCCCGGCTCGAACCTGACCCTTGCAACGCTGGGCACGTTCATCCTGTGGCTCGGCTGGTTCGGCTTCAACGGTGGCTCGCAGCTGGCGATGGGCACCGTGGGCGACGTGGCCGACGTGTCGCGCATCTTTGCCAACACCAACACGGCTGCTGCCGGCGGTGCCATCGCGGCGCTGATCCTGACGCAGATCATGTACAAGAAGCCTGACCTGACCATGGTGCTGAACGGCGCGCTGGCGGGCCTCGTGTCGATCACCGCCGAACCGCTGACCCCGACGCTGGGCGCGGCGACCATCATCGGCGCGATCGGTGGCATCATCGTGGTCTTCGTTGTCCCGATGCTGGACAAGATGAAGATCGACGACGTGGTCGGCGCCATCCCGGTGCACCTTGTCTGCGGCATCTGGGGCACGCTTGCGGTGGCCTTCACCAACGGTGACGCATCCTTCGGCACGCAGCTTTACGGCATCGTCGTGGTCGGCATCTTCACCATCGTCGCCTCGGGCGTGACCTGGTTCGTTCTCAAGCTGGTGATGGGCATCCGCGTCAGCGAAGAGGAAGAAGTGACCGGGCTCGACATGGGCGAGCTGGGCATGGAAGCCTATCCGGAGTTCTCCAAAGGCTGATTTCCTCCTTCCTTACAGCCTTTCGTGACCAACTGCCCGGGCGTTCGCGCCCGGGTTTTTTCGTGCCCGCGCCCCGGTTTTCTCAACGCCTGGCAGCGGGTTGCGTCGCCGGCGCGGGTTTTTTCGCACATCGGCGGGAACCTTCCGAGCGCTCGCGTCCTTCCCCTACAGGGGCGGCCTGCATGTCCGTGTCGGCCCGCCCGCATCTGCACGAACCGACGGAAGGGGAGGTCAGCATGGCCACCACGACATTCGACACTGGCAGCGACCGCACGGCCGCTGGCAAAC
>CAXICP010000469.1:0-2853 GCA_964022595.1 uncultured Salipiger sp. | reverse complement strand
GCAGGTAGGTGCGGCTTTCCATCAGCTTTTCGGTGCCGCGATGCAGCAAGCCGATGTGCGGATCGCAGCGTTCCACGATCTCGCCGTCAAGTTCCAGCACAAGGCGCAGCACGCCGTGCGCGGCCGGGTGCTGCGGACCGAAGTTGATGTTGAAATTGCGGATCTGCTGTTCGCCGGACAGGGCGTCGACGCTGCCGTCGTCGAATTTGGAGCCGTCCATCATTTCAGACCTCCTTTCGCGGGGATGCCAAAAATCTTCGTACGAAGATTTTTGGCAGGGCGCGTCCTGGCGGGGCACATACTGTCGGAACAAAGATTTTTCGTACGAAAAATCTTGGCGTCGGCGGGCTGGCGTATCATTTCGCCTCGGCCTTTTCATCGCCCGGAAGGATGTAGTTTGCCCCTTCCCACGGCGACATGAAATCGAACTGGCGGTATTCCTGCACGAGCTTCACCGGCTCGTAGACGACGCGCTTGAGCTCTTCGTCATAGCGCACCTCGACATAACCCGTCGTGGGGAAATCCTTGCGCAGCGGATGGCCGCGAAAGCCGTAATCGGTCAGAATGCGGCGCAGGTCCGGGTGGCCCGAGAAGATGATCCCGAACATGTCGAAGATCTCGCGTTCGAACCAGTCCGCCGACGGGTGGATGCCGGTGATCGACGGCACGGTGTCGCCGTCGCGCACGGCCACGCGCAGCCGGATGCGGTGGTTCTGGTACATCGACAGGAAGTGATAGACCACGTCAAAGCGTTTTGCCCGCTGCGGGTAGTCGACCGCCGTGATGTCGACCAGCGACGAGAACCGGCAGGACGGATCGGATTTCAGGAATTCCACGAAGCCCGCGATGTTGGCCGGCGCGACATCGATGGAAAGTTCGCCGAAGGTCACGTTCCAGCCCAGAACGCAATCGGGGCGCTTCATTTCGATATGACCGCCAAGATCCTTGAGTGCCTGTGTCATGACCATCCCCCTCAGCGCACGATCGTGCCGGTGCGGCGGATCTTTTTCTGCAGCGCCATCAGCCCGTACATCAGCGCCTCGGCCGTCGGAGGGCAGCCGGGCACGTAGACGTCGACCGGCACGATGCGATCACACCCGCGCACCACCGAATAGCTGTAGTGATAATAGCCGCCCCCGTTCGCGCAGGACCCCATCGAGATCACGTAGCGCGGTTCGGGCATCTGGTCGTAGACCTTGCGCAGCGCGGGCGCCATCTTGTTGGTCAGCGTTCCGGCGACGATCATCAGGTCCGACTGGCGCGGGCTTGCGCGCGGCGCGGTGCCGAACCGTTCCAGATCGTAGCGCGGCATGGACGAATGCATCATCTCGACCGCGCAGCAGGCCAGGCCAAAGGTCATCCAGTGCAGCGAGCCGGTGCGCGCCCAGTTGATCACGTCATCGACCGAGGTCAGCAGGAACCCCTTGTCCGACAGTTCGCGGTTCAGCGCCTGGGTGGCAACCTCGCGGTCGCCCCCGGCGGTGTTCGCTCCGGTCATCACTCCCATTCCAGCGCCCCTTTCTTCCACTCATAGGCAAAGCCCGCGGTCAGCACGCCCAGGAAAACCATCATCGACCAGAAGCCCGTCGCGCTGACGTCCTTGAACGCGGTGGCCCAGGGGAACAGGAAGGCGATTTCCAGATCGAAGATGATGAACAGGATCGACACGAGGTAGAACCGGACATCGAATTTCATCCGCGCGTCATCGAAGGCGTTGAAACCGCATTCGTAGGCGGACACCTTTTCCGGGTCGGGATGGCGCACCGCCAGCACGACGGCGGCAAGAATCAGGATGGCGCCAAGCGCGATTGCGACGGCGAGGAACACGAGGATGGGGAGGTACTCCCGCAGCATCTCTTCCACTGGCTGGCTCCTTAGGCGAGGCGCGCCGCTTGTCCGGCGCGAGGACCATGGCGATGTTGCCTTGCTGGACCTGACTTAGCCTTCGTCGTGTTCGGGGTCAACAAGCACCGAAAATATTAGGAAAAGGTTAACCTCATGTTTTTCAGAGGCATAGCGCCCAGTTGCCGGTGAAAGCGACACATCTCGGTATTTTTGTCGCATGCGCCGGCATACACGATTTCGCCATCAGGGCGCCCGCGCGCAAGACTCAGGCGGCGCGCACCCTGCCCCCCGGGCCGATAAGCGGCGCGCGCCAGGCTCAGGCCCAGGGCGCGGCGCGCTTGTCCAGAAAGGCCGAAATCCCCTGTTGCGCCTCGTCGCTTTCCCAGCGCGCGGCAAGCGCGTCGATGGCCATTTCGACCTGCGCCGCGCTGACCTGCCCGGCAAGGGCGTTCAGCAGGGCCTTGGCCTCGCGTACCGCGCCGGGCGCGCAGGACAGGTAGGGCGCGATCTCGGCCTGCACGGCGTCGTCAAGCGCATCGGGGTCGACGCAGCGGGTCAGAAGCCCCAGCCGCACGGCTTCCTGCGCGTCGAACATGCGCGCATTCATGAACACCTCGCGCGCGCGGCTGGCGCCCATGCGCGCCACCACGAAGGGGCCGATGTTGGCCGGGATCAGCCCAAGCTTCACCTCGGTGAACCCCAGCCTTGCACTGCTTGCCCCCACCGCCACGTCGCAGACCGAAATCAGCCCGACGCCGCCGCCGAAGGCATTGCCCTGCACCCGCCCGATCAACGGCTGCGGCAGCCCGGCCAGCGCAAGCAAGGCCGCCGAGATGCGCCGCGATTCCGCCCGGCGCGTCGCGGCGTCCATGCCGAACTGCGCGCGCATCCAGCCCAGATCGCCCCCCGCGCAAAAGGTCGCCCCCTCGGCGGCAAGCACGACGACGCGCACCTGCGGATCGCCCGCAAGCTCGGCGCAGGCGGCTTCGATTTCGGCCATCATCCGCG
>CAXICP010000468.1:0-2859 GCA_964022595.1 uncultured Salipiger sp. | reverse complement strand
GATCATAGGTCAGGCTGCCACACCCCGAACGCTCCAGATCCGCCGCCAACAGCGACGCGGCAAGCTGGCCGCCGCCCTCGCAGAACACCCGGGTCAGCCCCTCGGCGCCCAGACGAGACAGCAGCGCCTGCGGATCGATCCGCCCGGCGCGGATATCGCATTGCAGCAACCGCGCGCCGCAGCTTTCCCAGGCCTTGCGGGTCAGCGGCGCGGCGTCGGACCCGTGCGCGACCCAGACGGGCGTTTCATGGGCGCTGCTGGCCAGCTTGCTCATCAGGGGCACATCGATCAGGCGCGATACGATCACGCGGATGGGCTGACGCATGTCGCCCAGATCGCGCACGCTAAGCGAAGGGTCATCGGCGCGGGCGGTTCCCGCGCCCACCATCACCGCGTCATGGCGCGCCCGCAGCCCGTGAACGTAGCGGCGCGCCTCGGGGCCGGTGATCCACTGGCTTTCGCCGGTAGCCGTGGCGATGCGCCCGTCGAAGCTGTTGGCCAGCTTCAGCGTCACCAGCGGCCGCCCCTGCCCCACCTTCAGGAAAAACCCGGCATGGTCGTGCGCGGCCTCTTCGGCAAGAATGCCGGTCGTGACCTCGACCCCGTGCATGCGCAGATACTGGAACCCCTGCCCCGACACCCTTGGATCGCTATCCACAAGCGGCGCGACCACGCGCGCGATGCCCGCCGAAACCAGGGCCGCAGCGCAGGGGGGCGTCTTGCCCGTATGAGCGCAGGGTTCCAGCGTGACATAGGCCGTGGCCCCGCGCGCCGCCGCGCCCGCCTGCGCCAGCGCCTGCGGTTCCGCATGGGGGCGCCCGCCCGGGGCGGTGGCGCCGCGCCCGACGATCCGCCCGTCCTTGACGATGACGCAGCCCACCGCAGGATTGGGCCAACATTGCCCCATGCGCCGGCGCCCCAGCCGAAGCGCATGGGCCATGTGCGCAGCGTCGGTGGTCACTTGTCCGTCGGCACGACCGGCCGCAATTCGCTGACGAACTTGTCGAAATCGCCCGCCGCCTGGAAATTCTTGTAAACGCTGGCAAAGCGCACATAGGCCACGGTGTCGATCCGCGCGAGCGTTTCCATGACGATCTCGCCGATCTGTTTCGACGGAATGTCAGTGTCGCCAAGGCTTTCAAGCCGCCGCACGATGCCGCTGATCATCTGTTCCACGCGTTCGGGTTCGATGGGGCGCTTCTGCAGGGCGATGCGGATGGACCGTTCCATCTTGGTGCGGTCGAAATCCTCGCGCCGCCCGTTCGACTTGATCACCACGAGGTCGCGCAGCTGGACCCGTTCGTAGGTGGTGAACCGGCCACCGCAGGCCGGGCAGAAACGCCGGCGGCGGATCGAGACATGCTCTTCCGCCGGGCGTGAATCCTTCACTTGCGTATCGATATGTCCGCAAAACGGGCAGCGCATCCCTGTCCCCTTCTTCTATCCCGCCACGGATGTGGGGTTGGCCCCCACTTATCCACAGCGACTATAGGCGAGCCGCCAGACCTTGGGTAGCCCGTATTTCGTGCAACAAGATAAGGTTGCGCGCCGGTGCCACCCTAGCGCGACAGATGCGCGACCACCTCGCGCCGATGCGGGCTGTCGCGATGTTCGAAAAGATAGATCCCCTGCCATGTTCCCAGCAACATGCGCCCGCCCGTCACCGGAATCGACAGCGACACCGGCAGCAGCGCCGCCTTGATATGGGCGGGCATGTCGTCGGGGCCTTCATAGGTATGGGTAAGGTAGCTCATGGACGGGTCGGTGGTGGGCGGCACCAGGCGATGAAAAAAGGCGCGCAGATCGCTGCGCACCTCGGGGTCGGCGTTTTCCTGGATCACGAGCGAGGCCGATGTATGCCGGATGAACAGCGTCAAAAGCCCGTCGCCGCCGACATCACCAACCCAAGACATCACGTCCCGCGTGAAATCGTACAGGCCCTGTCCTTTGCGCGCGATGGTGAAACCGGGCTGCATGCGTTGTCCCCCTGGCGCGCGCCCCGGGCGCTTCAGGCGTCGATCGACTTTTCGCAGACGACGCGGGGCAGATCATCGGTATCGTCGAACAGGATCGGGCTGCCGTTGTCCGAAACCGCGGGCATGGCGCCAACCTCGCGCAGGGTGCGCTGGCATTCGGCCAATTCGCCCGGCGCAACCTCGATCCGGATAACCTCGGGTTCGCTGGATGTCAGGGCGTCGACCCCCGCAAAGGCGGTGACGGCGACGGTTGCGGCGGCGGCGCTAAGAGCGGCAAGGCGGAACATCATGGCGGGGTCTCCCTTTGTCTTGGGGAAAGAACGCCATGAAAGCCCTTAATGTTCCCTTCCGTTCGCCCGCACAAGATATGCGCATTTCGACAGAAGGTTTCGGGAAGGGCCAGCGCGGCCCCGCCCCTAGTTGAACAGGCGCAGCCCCTGTTCGTCGATCATCTGCCGGGCCTTGCGAAGCGACGCCTCGACGGCATCGTCGTGATCGCGGATCACGTCGGCCCGCACCAGCCGATGGGATCTGGTTTCCCCGTCGACATCCGCGTCGATCACTGCGCAGATCCGATAGCTGTCGCCTTCGGCCAAAGGCGCCGGGGTGATGCGGAAATCCTTGTAATCGACCGTTTCGGCCTGCGGAGCGGGGGCTTGTCCGCCCCCGCCGAAAAGACGCTTGAGAAACGACATCGCCTACTGATCCAGAAAGCTGCGCAGCTTGCGCGAGCGCGAGGGATGCTTGAGCTTGCGCAGCGCCTTGGCTTCGATCTGGCGGATGCGTTCGCGCGTGACGCTGAACTGCTGGCCGACCTCTTCCAGCGTATGGTCGGTGTTCATGCCGATGCCGAAGCGCATGCGCAGCACGCGTTCTTCGCGCG
>CAXICP010000467.1:0-2864 GCA_964022595.1 uncultured Salipiger sp. | reverse complement strand
GGTGGTCGCCAGTTCGACAAGCTGTGACGCCGCAAGGTCCAGATCGTCGATCCGCAGGTTGCCCGCCCGGGTTTCCTGCCCGAGGAAATCCGACAGGCAGCCAAGGAAATGCCGCGCCCCGGCGTCGTAGAACCGCTCGCCCAGTTCGGGCATGCGGTCGACCACGCTGACGACGATGCGCTGGGCGCGGATCACCTCGTCCGAATTCAGCTGGGTGGACAGGCCGACCGCATAGGCCAGCAGGCGTTCTTCGATGGAACCCGCATCGGCCAGCCGTTCAAAGATCCCCTGGAAGAAGGCGCTGCGCCGGTCCTCGATCAGGGCGACGAACAGGTCTTCCTTGTTTTCGAAATAGACGTACAGCGTGCCCTTGGACACGCCCGCCGCCTTGCAGATGCCGTTCATGGACGCCGCGTCGAACCCCTGGTCCACAAAGACGCGCCACGCCCCGTCCAGGATCTGGCGGCGCTTTTCCGGGTCCGCGCCGGCGGCATGGCGCCGCTTGGCGGCGCAGGGGGCGGTGGGGTCATCACTGTTCATGACGTTTCATATAATCGAACCCGGCGGTTCGATGAAGCCTTGATCTGGCGTCATCGCTGTTCTATCTGACATCGAACCACGCGGTTCGATCCGCGTCTCTCCCCCTTCGAAAGCCCGCCTCATGTCCAACCCCGACGCACCCCCCGCCCCGAAGAAAAGCCGCAAACCCGCCATCCTTGGCGCCATCGCGCTGCTTGCCCTGCTTGCGGGCGGATACGAAGGCTATGGCTGGTGGACCGACGGGCGGTTCATGGTCGACACCGATGATGCCTACGTGCAGGCCGACATGTCGCTGGTGTCGTCCAAGCTGCAGGGCTACGTGGCCGAGATCCCGGTGCAGGCCAACCAGCATGTCGCCAGGGGCGAGGTGCTGGTGCGCATCGAAGACGGCGATTACCGCATCGCGCTGCAACAGGCGCAGGCGAAACTGCCGACGCTGGACCGCACGCTGGCGCGCATCGACGCGCAGATCGTCGCCGCGCAGGCCGGCGTCACACAGGCCAAGGCGCAGCTGCAGGCCGCGAACGCTGCGCTGGACGCGGCCCGCACCACGCAGGCGCGCATCGAAGGGCTAAGCGCGCGCAACGTCGTGTCCCAGGCGGATCTGGACAGCGCCAACGAAACGCTCGCCACCGCCCACGCCAACCGCGCCGCCGCGCAGGCCGCCATCGCCGGCGCGCAGGCCGAGGTCGAGGTGCTGCGCGCCCAGCGCGCCGAAACCGATTCCAGCCGCAGCGAATTGCAGCTGGCCGTCGATCAGGCCCGGCGTGATCTGGATCACACGGTGCTGCGCGCGCCCTTTGACGGCACAATCGCCAATATCGCCATCGAGGCGGGCGAGCTGGTCAACATCGGCGCCCGCCTTGCCGCCGTGGTTCCCGACAGCGGGCTTTATGTCGCGGCGAATTTCAAGGAAACCCAGCTGGCCGGCATCACCCCGGGCGAAACCGCGCGCATCAGCGTCGACGCGCTGGAAGGGCACGAGATCGAAGGGCGCGTGGTGTCCGTGGCCCCTGCCACCGGGTCCATGTTCTCGTTGCTGCCGGCGGACAACGCCACCGGCAATTTCACCAAGATCGTGCAGCGCGTGCCCGTGCGCATCGCGTTGCCCCAGGGAACCGAGGCCCTGCGCGCGGGGCTGTCGGTGGTGGTCAGCATCGACCGGCGCACCGCGCCCGAAGGCACCAAGGTGGCGCAGGCGCTGCGATGACCGACACCACCCCGGCCGAACCCGAACTGACGCCGCGTCGCATCGCGGCGTTCTTCGTCATGGTCTTCGGCATGTTCATGGCGCTCCTCGACATCCAGATCGTGTCCGCATCCCTGCCGGAAATCCAGGCGGGGCTGGGCGCGTCGTCGGATGAAATCAGCTGGGTGCAGACCTCGTACCTGATCGCCGAGGTGGTGATGATTCCGCTTTCGGGGCTGCTGGCGCGGATGATGTCCACCCGCTACCTCTTTGCCGTCTCGGCGGCGGGGTTCACGGCGGCGTCCTTCATGTGCGCCACATCGGGCAGCATCACCGAGATGATCCTGTGGCGCGCGCTACAGGGGTTCCTGGGGGGCGGCATGATCCCGTCGGTGTTCGCCGCCGCCTTCACCATCTTTCCCCCCAGCAAGCGCAGCGTCGTATCCCCGATGATCGGCCTTGTGGCGACGCTGGCCCCCACGGTCGGCCCCACGGTGGGCGGGTATCTCAGCCACGCCATGAGCTGGCACTGGCTGTTCCTGGTGAACGTGCCGGCGGGCATCCTTGTGACCATCGGCGTGCTGACGCTGGTGGATTTCGACAAGCCCGACTGGTCGCTGTTCGATCGCTTCGACTGGATCGGCCTTGGCGCGCTGGCCTGTTTCCTGGGCGGCATGGAATACGTGCTGGAAGAAGGCCCCGGCAACGACTGGTTCCAGGATGAAATCGTCGCCGCGCTGTTCGTCGTCATGGTGGTGGGCGGCATCGCCACCTTCTGGCGCGCCTTCACCCGCCGCGACCCGGTGGTGGACTTTTCGGCCTTTGCCAACACCAACTTCGCCGTGGGGTCGGTGTTCAGCTTCGTGATGGGCATCGGGCTTTACGGGATGACCTATCTGTACCCGCTCTACCTGTCGCAGATCCGGGGCTATGACAGCCTGATGACCGGGCAGACGGTGTTCGTGTCCGGGCTTGCCATGTTCTGCACCGCGCCCATCGCGGGGATCCTGTCGGCGCGCATGGACCTGCGGGTGATGCTGCTGCTGGGCTTTCTGGGCTTCGGAGTGTCGTCATGGATGTTGACCGGCATGACCGCCGACTGGGATTTCGACGAATTGCTGGTGCCGCAGGTGCT
>CAXICP010000466.1:0-2870 GCA_964022595.1 uncultured Salipiger sp. | reverse complement strand
GCGAGAACTGCGCCCCGCCGACGATGGCGCTGTCCAGGATGCCCGCCCATTGCACCGACAGGTCGGAAAAGGCCGACACCGACATTTCGAAGATCACCGCCTCGACCAGCACCTGGCGGGGGCGCTTGTCAAGGTAGCCGATCATCGCGACGATGTCGGCGATGCGTTCCTGCGGGGCCGAAATCAGCAGCGTGTTGGTCTGCGGTTCGGGCACGATGCGCACCGGGGCCTGCGCCGCGCCTTCGGCAGACTGGCTTTCGATGGCGCGCAGCACCACGTCCGCCAGCGCCGCCGCATCCGCGTAGGACAGCGGCACCGCGCGGCTGACCACGTTGCTTTGCTGCGTGTCCAGCCGCGCGACCAGCATGCGGACCCGTTCGATCACCCGGCCCGGGGCCGACAGGACGATGGCGTTGGACCGCCGGTCGACGCTGATGGCTGCTCCGGCGGGCAGGATTTCCATGCTTTCCACCACCTGCGCCACGTCGGCCGCGTTGGCGTTGTTCAGCGCGATCATCTGGACGGGCAATTCGCGCGGCTGGTCCAGCCGTGAGATCAGCGCCGCGATGCGCTGATAGTTCTGCCCCCGGTCCGACAGGATCAGCAGGTTGGACCCGGCCAGCGGGGTCAGCACAGCCTCGGCGGGCAGCAGGGGGCGCACGACTTCGACGATGTCGGCAAGCGGAACGTGGCGCACTTCGATCACGCGGGTTTCATAATCCCCCGCCCCGCCCGAGGCCGCCGCGCCCGACGCCAGTTCGCGCGCGCCGCTCATCGCCACGATGCGATCGGCGCCGGTGCCTTCGATCAGGGCAAGGCGGTTGATTTCCAGCACCGACAGGAACACTTCGTAAAGCTCGGCGGCGGACATTTCCTCCGGCGCAAGCACGGTGACGGTGCCGCGCACGGCGGGGTCGACCACAAAGCTGCGGCCCGTCGCCTCGGACACGATTTCGACAAAGCTGCGCAGGTCGGCATCGCGCAGATCCAGCGTGACCTGCGCCGCGGCGGGCGGCGCACCAAGCGCGGCGAAGGTCACGAAGGCCGCCGCCACCGCGTATCGCGCGTGCGCCGCCACGGCTGCAAAGCCTCGTCCGATACCGGAATTCATCCTATCCCTGCCCGCTGTCTGCCTGTGAAGTCGTCTGCCCGGACGGCGGGTTCAACTGTGTCCCGCCTTGTTGGCTGGCAGTATAGCCGCGCCCCGGCGCAAATGCAGTGTTTTTCTGACGCGGCGGCAGGATGCGCCGGCGGATCAGCCGGTTGCCCGGCGCTGGGGCTGGGCGTCGGTCAATGGCGCGACCGACGCGTCACCGCGCAGCCCCCGGATCGCGCTGCGGCTACGCGCCAGCCGCGCCTGCAGCCCGGCACCGTCGCGCAGCACCGATCCTGCCGCCGCGCGCAGATCCCCGGCCAGCCGTTGCAGATCGTCGATGGCCGCCATGTCCGTCGGCGCGCCCGGGTCCGCATCGGCTGGCTTCACCGCTGCGGCAAGGTCGCGGATCTGCGCAAGCGAGCGGCCGATGTCGCGCCGCAGCCCGGTGCAGGATTGCGTAAGCTCGCCGAATTGCTGGGCGACCACCTTCATCCCCGCCCCGGCATCGCCCAGCCGCACCGCCCGCAGCAGGGCGTTCATCACCGCCAGCTGCATTTCGGTTTCCACCTCGGCCAGCGTGGCAGAGGCCTGCGCAAGGCGGTCCAGCATGTCAGGCAGCGGCGCCATGTCATCCCCGCCCTGCGGGTCATCCCCGGTGCCGCCGCCAGGCTGGACCGGCGCGGCGCGTTCCGAAAGGCGGGTCGCAAGCGCCAGCAGCTTGACCGCGTCCGCCTCTGCCGCGTTCAGGTCCCGCCCCAGCGCGTTCAGATCGTCGCCCCCGGCAGCCGCCCTGCGTTCGAACCGTTCGGCAAGGGCGGCAAGGGCGCGCCGATCACGGTCGGTGCCGTGCGCCTCGGCTTCAAGCGCCGCCATGCGGGCGCTGCCGGGCCGGGTGGTTTGCGCCGCAGGGCATGTGGCGACCGCGCGAGAGATCAGCCGCGCCAAGGCGGCGTGATCGCTGCGCAGCGCGCTGTGGGCGGCGCGGCCGCGCACGCCCAGCGTTCGCATCTGGTCCGAAAACGTGGTGTCGCCGCAGGCGGTTTCCACCACGCGGGCGGTGCTGCTGTGGCATTCGACCATGCGCACCGTCTTTGCCAGGTCATCCAGACGCAGGGCGCAATCATGCAGCCCTTCGCCCATGCCGCGCAGGCTGTCGCGGCGGTCGGAAGCGCCCGGCGCGGCGGCGTCCCGCGCAGCCATGGCCTTGAAGGCCCGCAGGGTTTCAGCGCCCTGCAAAGCCGCGCCGTAGCTGGTCAGCGCCGCCAAAAGGTCAGTTGCGGCGCGCTGCCCCTGCCCGATCGCGGCAAGGGCGCTGTGGACTTGCGGACCCGAGCCAAAGCGGGCCGGCGCAGTGTTCGGCACGGAAGGGGAATCTGGCACGGCGGGTCCGTTGGGTTGCTGAATGTCCGGGATAGCACCCAATATCTGAAGCCCGGGTTAACCGCCTGCGCCCCGGAGCCCGGCCCCAAACGCAAAAAAGGCGGACCGCAAGGCCCGCCTTTTCCGAATTCAATGCAACCCGAGGATCACTCGGTCGCGGCGGCTGCCACGTCGATGCTTACGCCCGGGCCCATGGTCGAGCTGAGCGAGATCTTCTTCATGTAGGTGCCCTTGGCACCGGCCGGCTTCGCCTTGGCGACGGCGCTGATGAATGCCTTGACGTTTTCGACCAGCTTGGCTTCGTCGAACGATGCCTTGCCGACGCCTGCGTGCACCACACCGCCCTTTTCAGCGCGGAACTGGACCTGACCACCCTTGGCGTCCTTGACGGCCT
>CAXICP010000465.1:0-2881 GCA_964022595.1 uncultured Salipiger sp. | reverse complement strand
CCCGTGGGGCGCCAGATGATCCCTGAGCGTCTCGTGGAAATGGGCGGTGTCTTCGGCCTGTTCGAGGCATGGGTTCAGATCCTCTCCGCCGCCGAACCACCAGGCGCCGGGCGTCCAGAACATGCGCGTGTTCATGTGAACGGCGGGGGCATGGGGGTTGGCCATATGCGCGACCAGGCTGATGCCGCTGGCCCAGAAACGCGGGTCGGCCTCGACCCCCGGCACGCCGCGCGCGGCCATCGACGCCTGCGCCGCCGCGCCAAGCGTGCCGTAGACGGTCGATACGTTCACCCCGACCTTTTCGAACACGCGCCCGCCGCGCATCACGCTCATCAGCCCTCCGCCGGCGTCCGAACCGTCGTCCGCGGTGCGCGTGGTGGGGGTGACTTCGAAGCGCCCGGGCGCCGCATCCGCGAAGGGACCAGAGGCATGGCTGTCTTCGAGCGCTTCGAAGGCCGCGACGATTTCATCGCGCAGCGCGCGGAACCAGTCCGAGGCGCGGGCCTTGCGGGCGTCGAAATCGTCGGTCATGGCGCTGTCTCCTGTCATGTGGCCCGGGGTGGCGGGGGCGATCAGTGCGCCGGGGCGGACACCGGGTCGATCAACGTGCGCCCGCCGTCCACGGTCAGCACCTGGCCGGTCATGAAGCCCGAACTGTCCGTGGCAAGGAACTGCACCGCCTCGGCCAGCGCGCCCGGGCTGGCAATGCGGCCCAGCGGCGTGTGGCTTTCGATCTCGCGCCGGTAATCGGGATGGGCCTTGAGCCGATCCTTGAGGCTGGCCGACATGACCGAGCCGAAGGCAAGCCCGTTCACGCGGATGCGGTGGGGCGCCAGTTCGACCGCCAGCGACCGGGTCATCTGGTCCAGCGCGGCACAGCTGATCGAATAGGCCATAAGCTGGCGCTGCGTTCGGCAGGACGCGATCGACGACAGGTTGACGATGGCGCCCACCTCGCGGTCGTCGCTGCCTTCGGCCTGCTTGATCATGCGTTTCGCGACGATCTGGCTAAGCCGCATGGCGGGCATCAGGTTCTGGCCCAGCAGCGTTTCGGTGGTGTCGTCTTCCAGGTCCAGCGGGTCGCTGGGCAGCATCTGCCGCGCGCCGTTGACCAGGATGTCGACCCGGTCGAACGCATCCAGCGTGGCGGACAGCAGGTTCGCCACGGTCAGGCGTTCGCGCAGATCGCCGGCGAAGTAGACCATGTTCTCGGTCTCCTGGCCGCATTCCTTGGCAAGGCGGCTTTCGTCCATGTCGGCGAACATGACGTTGGCGCCCTTGTTGGCGAAATGCCGGGCGATGGCGAGGCCCACGCCGTTTGCAGCGCCGGTGACGATGGCGGTCTTGCCTTCGATCGAATAGCTCATGAGGGCGGTCCTGGTTGGGTTTCCGTCGCGGGGACGTTAGGAAAGATCAGGCCTTGGGGCGATAGCCGTGAAGGATCTTGAAGCGGCTGTTGCCCGCGATTTCCTCGAAATGCCTGAAATCGGACTCTAGCTGGGATTCATATGGAAGGTGGCGATTGGCCACCAGCCACAGGTTGCCCGAAGGCTTCAGCATCTTGCGCGCGGCCGTGATGAAGGCGCGGCCAAGCGCCGGATCGGGGGCGCGCCCGACGTGGAAGGGCGGGTTCATCACCACCGCGTCCAGCCGTTCGGGGGCGGTCCAGGTCAGCGCATCGGCCCAGTGAAAGCGCGCGCGCGGGTCATCAAGGTTGCGTTCGGCGCAGTCCAGCGCGGTGCGGTCGGCTTCGACAAGGTGAAGCGTGCCGACCGCCTCGCGGCGCAGGATGCCGGATGCAAGCCCGCCCCAGCCGGCGCCAAGGTCGGCCACCTGCGCGCCCAGCTTGTCGGGCAGCGCGGCCAGAAGCATGTCGGTTCCGGGATCCTGCGCATCGGCGGAAAACACCCCCGGCGCGGTCCACATTCCTTGCGCATTGCGCGACGGCGCGCGGGCCCAGTCGGCGAAATCGGGCGTGCTGGCGAACCAGAAGCACTTGCCATGCGCCTTGGACACCTGCCCGGCAAGCGGCACCCGCGAACGGACCGCCTTGAGCAGGGGTTCGATCCCGTCGGTCTTGGGGCCATCCACCACGACAAGCCCGTCTGGAACGGCGGCGCACGCTTCGGCGATGCGCGATTCCGAAAGATCGCGCGCACGGGCGGGAAACACCACGGCGGCGGCAAAGGGGCCTTCGGCGGCAAGCGTGGTCGTCACGCCGCGCCGGGCCCATTGGTCATGATCGGGGGCAAAGCGCTGCAGCACGGTGCAGCGATCCAGCGGCAGCGCGTCACCGTTCAGGTCGCCGGGCGCCCCGATGACCAGAATACGCCCGTCTTCCGGCAGGGACATCCCGGCCTCGGCGGCAAAACTCAATCTGTCGGCTGTCATGGTCGGGCCGGAAAACGTGCCGGCCTACTCCTTTTCCATGGTGCATTGCAGCGGGTGCTGGTGACGCCGCGCGAAATCCATGACCTGCCCGACCTTGGTTTCCGCGATCTCGTGGCTGAAGACGCCGACGACGGCGACGCCCTTCTTGTGAACGGTCAGCATGATTTCGAACGCTTGTGCGTGCGACATGCCAAAGAACCGTTCCAGCACGTGGACCACGAATTCCATCGGGGTATAGTCGTCGTTCAGCAACAGCACCTTGTACAGGGGCGGGCGCTTGGTCTTGGGCTTGGTCTGCACCACCACATCGGCATCGTCCATGCCCCCGTCGTCGTCATGCGGCGGGGTGCTGGCAAGGCGGAAAGGGCGGTCCGTGATGGTCTGTGTCATCTCGGTTGCTCGGCTCGGGATCAAGCGCGCCATGAGAAATGGCGCTTTGCGGTTCATGGTTCGAAGCGTCTATATAATGCGATGCGCCCCCGAGGGAAAG
>CAXICP010000464.1:0-2891 GCA_964022595.1 uncultured Salipiger sp. | reverse complement strand
CCTCGTGCAACTGGTGGCTGGCGTGCAGCAGCGCCTTGGACGGGATGCACCCGACGTTCAGGCAGGTGCCGCCCAGCGTCTCGCGCCCCTCGACACAGGCGGTTTTCAGGCCAAGCTGCGCGCAGCGGATGGCGGCGACGTAGCCGCCGGGGCCCGAGCCGATGACGATGACGTCATAATCTGCCATTTGATGTCCTTTCCTTTTGTCTGATCGGAGAGGGGGCGCCGCCCCGTCCGCGTGCCGCGGATCTCCGGGATATATGGGGCCGCTGGGGCCTAGATAAGCGTCGTGACCAGCATTGTCGCCGTGGCAAGCAGGCCGACCGCCCAGATCAGCGAGCGCCACGGCGCCCAGCCAAAGAGATAGGCGGGAACGTAAAGCGCGCGGGCCAGCACGAACAGCGCGGCGCAGGCGGCGGTCAGCGCGCTGCCCTGGTCCGCGAAGGTGACGGCAAGCACCGCGATGGTGAACAGGATCAGCCCTTCGAAATGGTTGTTCATCGCCCGCTGCGCGCGCCCGGCGGCGCCGGTCAGGTGGCGCGGCTCGTCCCGGGGCGAGGCGGCGTATTTCGATCCGACCTGCCGCTGCGCAAGTACGGAAAACAGGGCGAACTGCAGGATCTGAAGCAGCGCGGCCAGCACGAGGGCGGTAAGCTCGGGGGTCATGGCGTCACAACAGGCTTGCGATGATCATGACGAAGCAGCTGACCAGCCCGGCGGCGTAGATATAGGTGCGCCAGGGCACCCAGCCGAAGGCATAGGCCGGCAGGTACAGCGCCCGGGCGGCCACGAACAGCCATGCGCAAATCCCCGTCAGCCATGAGTTCGAGCCGGTGAACTGCACCAGCACCACGGCGGTGATGAACAGGCCGATGTTCTCGGTGTGGTTGGCAAGGGCGCGGCGCAGGCGCAGCGTGCGCTCGGACAGGCGGTTTTCGATGCCGGCGCGGGTGCCGGTGTTGCCGTCATGCCCGACATCGGATTCCAGCGCGCGCTGGGACCAGAGCACCGCAGCAAGGTGGATGAAGGCGCTGGCGGCGAGGGCGGCAAGCTCGGGGGTCATGCTGTCCTCAGGAAATGGGCATCGGCGGGGGCGTGGCCAAGGCTGGAGGCCTTGTTCAGCCAGCCCTGGGCCTTGGCCTGGTCGTTGACTTCGAACAGCACCCAGGTGGCGGCGCCTTCGTGTTCGGTCCAGCGCTGCAGCAGCGTCAGCCCGGCGTTGGCGCGGTTTTCGGCATCGGCGTCGAAATGCCCGGCGTCGAAGCTGGGGTAGCGGGTGAGAAGCTGGAGCATTTTGCCTCGCCATGTCTGCCGGGCAGCTGGCCCGGACCGTTCGCGAAAGCCGCGGCGAGGGAACGCCGCGGCCGGTGTCATCGGGGCTGGATCACAGATCCATGAGCAGGCGGCGCGGATCTTCCAGCGCTTCCTTGACGCGCACGAGGAAGGTGACCGCGCCCTTGCCGTCGACCACGCGGTGGTCATAGGACAGCGCCAGGTACATCATCGGGCGGATCTTGATTTCGCCGTTGATGACCATGGGGCGTTCCTGGATCTTGTGCATGCCCAGAATGCCCGACTGCGGCGGGTTGAGGATGGGCGAGGACATCAGCGAGCCGTAGACACCACCGTTCGAGATGGTGAAGGTGCCGCCCTGCATCTCGGCCATCGACAGCTTGCCGTCACGGGCGCGCTTGCCCTTTTCGGCGATCTCGCCTTCGATCTCGGCAAAGGATTTCTGGTCGACGTCGCGCAGCACCGGCACCACGAGGCCCTGCGGTGTGCCCGCCGCGATGCCCATGTGCACGAAGTTCTTGTAGACCACTTCGTTGCCGTCGATTTCCGAGTTGACCTCGGGGACCTCTTTCAGGGCATGCACGCAGGCCTTGGTGAAGAACGACATGAAGCCAAGGCGCACGCCGTGCTTCTTTTCGAACAGGTCCTTGTACTGGCTGCGCAGCGCCATGGTCTCGGTCATGTCCACCTCGTTGTAGGTGGTCAGCATGGCGGCGGTGTTCTGCGCGTCCTTGAGCCGCTTGGCGATGGTCTGGCGCAGGCGGGTCATCTTGACGCGCTCTTCGCGGGCCGCATCCTCGGCGGGCGAGGGGGCGCGCTTGGCGGCGGCAGGGGCCGGGGTCGGCGCGGGCGAGGATTTTGCGGCGGCGATGGCGGCGCTTACGTCTTCCTTCATCACGCGGCCGTCCTTGCCGGTGCCCTTGACGCTGCCGGCGTCAAGCCCGGCCTCGGCCATGGCCTTTTTGGCCGAAGGCGCGTCTTCGACATCCGAGCGTCCCGACGTCGACGGTTCGGCATCCGACGCAGAGCTGGGCGCCGGCGCGGCAACCGCCCCGGCAGGCGCGCCGGCGCCCGAGGACAGAACGCCAAGCTTGCCGCCGGCTTCCACGGTGTCGCCTTCGTTGGCAAGGATTTCGGTCAGGGTGCCCGCGGCGGGGGCGGGAACCTCGACCGACACCTTGTCGGTTTCCACCTCGCACAGCATCTCGTCCTGCTCGACGCTGTCGCCGACCTTCTTGAACCAGGTCGACACGGTCGCTTCGGACACGGATTCGCCCAGGGTGGGGACCATCACGTCGACCGGCGCGGCATCGCCTGCGGGCGCCTGCGCGGGCTTGGACGCCGAGGGGCGTTCCTCGACCGTGGTGGAACCGGCTTCGCCCGCGGGGGCGACATTGGCCAGCAGCGCATCGACGCCGACGGTGTCGCCTTCGGCCGCCACGATGTCCTCGAGGATGCCTTCGACGGGCGAGGGCACCTCGACGGTGACCTTGTCGGTTTCCAGCTCGCACAGCATCTCGTCAACCGCGACCGCGTCGCCCGGTTTCTTGAACCAGGTGGCCACGGTCGCCTCGGTCACGGATTCCCCGAGCGTGGGG
>CAXICP010000463.1:0-2893 GCA_964022595.1 uncultured Salipiger sp. | reverse complement strand
TCGTGCGAAGCGAAAAGGCGATGCGGGGCGAAGTGTAGTGACTCTTCAGCTCGGTCGGAATGCGGCGGCTGAAGTAGAAGATCCCGGCTTTCACGAAGGTGAACGAGGGCGAAATGGTCTCCGACATGGTCTACGGCTCCAAGCAGTTGCGAGAAGCTTAAGCGAAACTAATGCCTTACCGAAGAAAATGGTGCCCCCACACGGACTCGAACCGCGGACCTACTGATTCATACCACTACGGCTTTCGCCGCCACGCGCGGGGCGCTTTGTGGTCTGGACTTTCTCTTCACCATGGCCGCGGGCGGCTTTAGGTGGGTGCCGTCAAGTCTCTACACGTTCAGCCCGAAAGGTCCGGACCGCTTCGCTCGGGATTGCCAACAGCCGGCGGCTGCGAAGGTTTCCCCGAATTTGACACCAGGTCACCCCGACGTTTCCGCCGAGGGCTGCAACTTGCCCCGGAATTATGAGCCCGAGGCGGCGCTACAAATCAGTTGCTCTACCAGCTGAGCTATAGGGGCACGATCACGGCTGTTCCGGTGCAGGGTCCAGTGACCCGGGCCAGCACCGCCGCGAAGCGCAATCGCAACCTTTGCGCCGACGCCAGGGCAGGGCCCGGCAGGCGCAGGATCGCGAATCCGCTCGCCGATCCGATTAATCCAATCGTGCCCGCCTCGCAAGCCGGTTTGCAGGCCTGCGCGCCCTCGACAGCCGGGGGCGCCGCGCTATCTGCATCGCCAGCGCCCAGCGAATGCATTCAGCCAGGAAGGAACCACATGGCCACGTTCGAACTTAATGGCACCGAGGTGACGGTCGATGTCCCCGACGACACCCCGCTTTTGTGGGTCCTGCGCGACGAGCTGCAGCTGACCGGAACGAAATTCGGCTGCGGCGTGGCGCAATGCGGCGCCTGCACCGTGATGCTGAACGGCATGACGCGCCGGTCCTGCGTCACCCCCGTCGGCATGGTCGATGGCAGTTTCGTCACCACGATCGAGGGCATCGACGGCCCCGAGGCCGAGGCGGTGCAATCAGCCTGGGAAAAGCTGGACGTGCCGCAATGCGGCTGGTGCCAGTCCGGTCAGGTCATGAGCGCCACGGCGCTGCTGCGTGAACTTCCCACCCCCAGCGACAGCGACATCGACAACGCGATGGCCGGCAACATCTGCCGCTGCGCCACCTATGCGCGCATCCGCAAGGCGATCCATGATGCCGCCGAAACGCTGGAGGGCTAACCCATGACACAGATGAATCGCAGGGGGTTTCTTGCCTCTTCTGCCGGGCTGGTGATCGGCCTGTCGCTGCCCATCGCGGCGCGCGCCCAATCGGGTGCGGCGCTGGCCTTTCAGGGCGACGGCGACGCGGGCAGCTTCGCGCCCAACGCCTTTGTCCGGGTGGCGCCCGATGACACCGTCACGGTGATGATCAAGCACATCGAATTCGGTCAGGGGCCGTATACCGGCCTGTCCACCCTCGTGGCAGAGGAAATGGATGCGGACTGGTCGCAGATGCGCGCCGAAGCCGCCCCCGCCAACAACGAGCTTTACAAGAACCTTGCCTTCGGGATGCAGGGCACGGGCGGGTCCACCGCCATGGCCAACAGCTACATGCAGATGCGCAAGGCCGGCGCCGCCGCGCGCGCGATGCTGGTTGCCGCCGCGGCCGAAGACTGGGGCGTGGATGCTTCGGAAATCACCGTGTCCAAGGGGGTCATCAGCCACGGCGACAAGACCGCCAGCTTCGGCGCGCTGGCGGAAAAGGCCGCGCGCCAGACCCCGCCCGAGGATCCCGCGGTAAAGACCGCCGACCAGTTCGTGCTGATCGGCACCGAACTGCCCAAGCTGGACACCGCCGCCAAGACCAACGGCACGGCGACCTTCACCATGGATGTCTATCGCGAGGGGATGCAGACCGTGGTCGTCGCGCATCCGCCGAAATTCGGCGCGACCGTCGCATCGCATGACGATACCGAGGCGCTGAAGGTGCCGGGCGTCACCGCGGTTTACCGGATTCCGCAGGGCGTCGCGGTGGTGGCGCGTTCGACCCATGCCGCGATCCGGGGCCGCGAGGCGCTGTCGGTGGAATGGGATGAAAGCGGCGCCGAAACCCGGTCCTCGGATGAAATCTTTGCCGCGTTTTCGGACATGGCGGCCAAGGGCGGGCAGGACGCCGAGCTGAACGGCGACGGCGCCGCCGGCATCGACGGCGCCGCGCAGGTGATCGAGGCGGAATTCCGCTTTCCCTACCTTGCCCACGCGCCGATGGAACCGCTTGACGGTGTGATCGAGTTGACCGAAGCGGGCGCCGAGGTCTGGATGGGATCTCAGTTTCCCGCGCTGGATCTGCCGGCGGTCGCAAACGTGCTGGGGCTGGACCCGGGCGCGGTGACCGTGAACGTCATGCTTGCCGGCGGCAGCTTCGGGCGCCGGGCGCAGGACACCGCCCATTTCGCCAACGAGCTGGCCGAAATCGCCAAGGCCGCCGGGCCGGGCACCTACAAGCTGGTCTGGACCCGCGAAGACGACCTTGCCGGGGGCTATTACCGCCCGCTGACGGTGCACCGCATACGGCGCGCTGCTGGGCTGGGAAGACGTGATCGCGAACCAGTCGATCATGTCGGGCGGCCCCATGGCGCAGATGATGCAGGACGGCATGGACCCCACGTCCTACGAAGGGTCGATCAAGATGCCCTACGATCTGGGCCATGCCCGCATCGGATGGGCGCTGATGGAAAGCCCGGTGCCGGTGCTGTGGTGGCGTTCGGTCGGGCACACGCACACCGGCTATGCGACCGAGGTGTTCCTGGACATGGTGCTGGAAGCGCAGGGCAAGGACCCGGTGCAGGGGCGGCTTGACCTGCTCAAGCCCGATATGTCCCGCGATCGCGCGGTGCTGG
>CAXICP010000462.1:0-2908 GCA_964022595.1 uncultured Salipiger sp. | reverse complement strand
GCTTGCCTGCATGTCCACGAAACGCTTGATCGCGCCAAGGTAATTGCCAAGCGTCAGGCCGCCCGAAGGCTGGATGCCGGAAAAGACGCGCGGGGTGAAGGCGGTGGTGCCCTCGGACATGTGTGGTACTCCGTCTGGAATTTCGGCTGGGGTTGGCTTACCGATGCCCCGGCAGAGCGTCAAGAAAGAGCCCGCCCATGGTGCACCCGATCAACGAACCCCCCCTGAACCCCGTGCCGCCCGCCGTGATGGCGCTGTGCATCGTCATCGTCGGGGTCGAGGCGGCGTTCTCGCTTGGCGCCTATGGCGTTGTCGGCGGCCCGGCGGCGCTGGGCTGGCGGCTGGACGCGATGGAACGCTTTGCCTTCTTCGCCCCGGTGCTGGACTGGATGATGCAGACCGGGCGCCTGCCCCCCGAACACCTCGTGCGGTTCTTCAGCTATCCCTTCGTGCACGCCAGCTTCACCCACGCGGCCTTTGCCGGGGTGATGTTGCTGGCGATGGGCAAGATGGTGGCCGAGGCGCTGGGCCCGCTGCGCATGGTGGCGATCTTTTTCGCGGCCTCGCTGGTCGGAGCGCTGGCCTATGGGCTGCTGGCGACGACGCAGCGCCCGCTGATCGGGGCGTTCCCGCCGGGCTACGGGCTGATCGGGGGCGTTATCTACCTGCTGTGGCTGCGGCTGGGGGTGGCCGGGGAAAACCAGGTGCGCGCCTTCGGGCTGATCGGCATGCTGCTGGGCATCCAGCTGCTGTTCGGGCTGATCTTTGGCGGCTCGCAGGACTGGATCGCCGATATCGCGGGCTTTGCCACCGGTTTCGCCCTGACGCTGGTGATGGTGCCGGGCGGCTGGGCGCGGCTGCTGGCAAAGCTGCGGCGCTGATCGCGGGGCCCCAAAAAGACAAACCCCCGGAAGGCAGGTGCCCCGGGGGTCATCGTTCTTTTGTGTCGGAAGGTCAGCTGACTGACCCGGCAAGATCGCCGCGTGGTCTTAGAGAAGACCTTCGCGTTGCAATTTCTTGCGCGCCAGCTTGCGGGCACGGCGGATGGCCTCGGCCTTCTCGCGCGCTTTCTTCTCGGACGGTTTCTCGAAATGCTGCCGAAGCTTCATTTCACGGAACACGCCTTCGCGCTGCAGCTTCTTCTTCAGAGCGCGGAGCGCCTGATCGACGTTGTTGTCGCGAACACTTACCTGCATGTGGTTTTCACCACCTTTCTAGGTTTGGAGTTGCAAGGATTTGCAGGAAGCCGCCGTATAGCAAGGGTTGGCCAAATTGTCTAGGCTTCTAGATAGATGAGTCGAAGGAGCAAGCCCATGACAGATTCCATGACGGACGATGTATCGGGGCGCCTGCTGGACGCGGCGCTGCCCCATGTTGCCTTTGACGGCTGGTCGGACCCCACCTTTCGCGCGGCGATCGCCGACACCGGGGTCGATCCGGTGGTGGCGCGGGGGCTTTACCCGCGCGGCGCCGTGGACATGGCTGTCGCCTTTCACCGGCGCGGCGATGATGAAATGGCGGCAAGGCTTGCCCGGATGGACGATGCGCCGCGCTATCGCGACCTGGTGGCCCGCGCCGTGCGCACCCGGATCGAGGTTGCCGGCGACCGCGAGGCGGTGCGGCGCGGCACCACGCTTTTCGCGCTGCCGATCTATGCCGCCGACGGCGCCAAGCTGATCTGGGGCACTGCCGACCGGATCTGGAACGCGCTGGGTGACACGACGCGCGATTTCAACTGGTACACCAAGCGGGCGACGCTGGCGGGGGTCTATTCATCCACCGTGCTTTACTGGCTGGGGGATGATTCGCCCGACGCGCAGGCGACCTGGGCGTTCCTTGACCGGCGCATCGAGGACGTGATGCGCATCGAAAAGACCAAGGCGAAAATGCGGGAAAACCCGCTGATGAAACGCGTGATGGCCGGCCCGGAAAAGGTGCTGGGCCAGATCCGGGCGCCCCGCTCGGCCGACGGGGGCGATCTGCCCGGCGGCTGGACCGCCCCAAGATAGGAAGACCCGATGACAGACATGATGCGTGCCGTCGAAATTTCACAGCCCGGCGGACCCGAGGTCCTGCGCCCGTGCCAGCGCCCGGTTCCCGTGGCCGGCCACGGGCAGGTGGTGATCCGCGTCGCCTGGGCCGGGGTCAACCGCCCCGATGCGCTGCAACGGGCGGGCAGCTACGCGCCGCCCAAGGGGGCAAGCGATCTGCCCGGGCTGGAAGTGTCGGGCAAGGTGGCCGAGGTCGGGCCGGGCGTCGATTGGCCGCGCGTCGGCGACGAGGTCTGCGCGTTGGTCCCCGGCGGGGGCTACGCGCAATACGTGGCCACGCCCGCGGCGCATTGCCTGCCCGTGCCTGCCGGGATGGGGCTGCGCGAAGCGGCCTGCCTGCCCGAGACCTTCTTCACCGTGTGGTCGAACGTCTTCCAGCGCGGCAATCTGCAGGCCGGCGAGCGGTTCCTGGTGCATGGCGGCTCGTCCGGCATCGGCACGACGGCGATCCAGCTGGCCGCCGCCTTCGGCGCGCGGGTGTTCGCAACTGCCGGCAGCGCCGACAAGTGCCAGGCCTGCGTCGATCTGGGCGCCGAGCGCGCGATCAACTACAAGGACGAGGATTTCGTCGAAATCCTGGCGGCGGAAGGCGGGGCGGACCTGATCCTGGACATGGTGGGGGGCGATTACATCCCCCGCAACGTCAAGGCGCTGGCGGATGACGGGCGGCTGGTGCAGATCGCCTTTCTGCAGGGGCCGAAGGTCGCGCTGAACTTCGCGCAGGTGATGATGCGCCGCCTGACGCTGACAGGATCGACGCTGCGCCCCCAAGGCGATCTTGCCAAGGCGCGCATCGCGGCATCCTTGCGCGAACATGTCTGGCCGCTGCTGGAAAGCGGGCAGGTCGCACCGGTGAT
>CAXICP010000461.1:0-2910 GCA_964022595.1 uncultured Salipiger sp. | reverse complement strand
CATGACATAGGCGGACCGCCCGATGCCCAGCACCGGAAAGGGCGCGGCGGCCTGCGCGGCCTGCAAACCGGTGTCGTCGAAACAGGCGATCACCGCCGCATCCGCATCGGCGCGCGACAGCAGGTCCAGCGTGCCGGGGATCGCCGCCGCGCCGTCTGCCTCGCCCTGGATTGCCGGGGGGCCGCCGGCGTTGGTCACGCCGTCGATCCGCGCCCCCGGCAGCGCCAGGCGCGCCGCCGCGACGATGGCACCGGTCATCGACGCGCTGGCGTTGGGGTTGATGTACAAAAGGCGCATTCAGGCGGCCTTGCCCGCGTCCGAGCCCAGCCGCTCGCGCCGCTTGGCCATGCCCCAGGCCGCCAGTAGGAAGACCCCGATGATGGCCAGCGAAAACAGCGTGGTCAGCGTGCCAAGCGCATAGATCACCGGGGTCGTGACGTTGGTGGTCATCCCGAAGATTTCCAGCGGCAGGGTATTGTAGCTGCCCGACGTCAGCAGCGTGCGCGCGAATTCGTCATAGCTTAGCGTGAAGCCGAACAGCGCCACCCCGATCAGCGAGGGCGCGATGATCGGCAGCACCACGTGGCGGATGGTCTGCCAGGCGGTGGCGCCCTGGTCGCGCGCCGCCTCTTCGAAGGCGGGATCGAAGCGGTTGAACACGGCGAACATGATCAGCAGCCCGAAAGGCAGCGTCCAGGTCAGCTGCGAGCCGAACCCGCTGGTCGCCCAATGCACCCGCAGGCCCAGCTGCTGAAAGATCAGCCCGACCCCCAGCGACACCAGGATCGACGGAATCACCAGCGACGTGATCGCCAGATAGAACAGCACCGCCGAGCCGGCAAAGCGCTTGCGGAACGCCAGCCCCGCCATGACCGATACCACCACGGTGGTGACCATCACCAGCAGCCCCAGCGCCAGGCTGCGGCGGAAGGCGCCCCAGATGTCTCCGACCGCCTGTTGTTCGAACAGGTCGCGGAACCAGTGCAGCGACACGCCGTTCATCGGAAAGGTCAGGCCCCCCTGCGGGCCCTGAAAGCTGAGTATGCCGATGGTCACGGTGGGGCCGTAAAGAAACAGCACGAACAGCGTGAAGAAGGCGGCAAGGATGTAAAAGCTGCGCGGGCGTCTTTGCATGGCTCACAGCTCCTTTCGGATGTTCACGAAACGCAGAAGCACGGCGATGACGATCATCACCGTCGCCAGCAGGACGACGGCGGTCGCCGCGGCGGACGGGTATTGCAGCAGGGCGATGTCGTTCGAGATAAGCCGCCCCACGTTGGCCTTTTGCGACCCGCTCATGAAGCGCACTGTGATGAAATCGCCCATCACCAGCGTCACCACGAAGATGGTCCCGATCATGATGCCGGGCTTGGTCAGCGGCAGGATCACGTGCACCAGCGTCTGGAATCCGCTTGCTCCGTTGTCGGTGGCCGCCTCCAGCAGGGACCGGTCGATGCGCATCATCGTGTTGAAGATCGGCACCACCATGAACAGCGTGTAAAGATGCACAAAGGCCAGGATCACCGAGAAATCCGAATACAGCAGCCAGTCCAGCGGCTGGTCGATCACGCCCCAGTCCTGCAGGGCGGAGTTGGCGATGCCGTTGCGCCCCAGGAACGGGATCCAGCTGATCATGCGGATGATGTTCGATGTCCAGAACGGGATGGTGCATAGCAGGAACAGCGCGATCTGCATGGTCTGGCTGCGCACGTGGAAGGCCAGGAAATACGCCACCGTGAAGCCGATCGACAGCGTCAGCGCCCAGGTGATCAGCGCGTATTTGAAGGTTGCCAGGAACACCTTGTAGGTGACCGGAGAGCCGAACAGAAAGGCGTAGTTGTCGAATTGAAAGGCCGGGTAGATGGAAAATTCCGTCGCCCCCCAGAAGCTGACGATCACGATCATCACGATCGGCGCCACCAGGAACGCCAGCAGCACCGCAGTCAGGGGCGCCGCCTGCGCCCAGCCCAGAAGATCGCGCCGCCCGATCATCGCGCCAAATCTTTCGACATGCCTAGCCTCTTGGGTTCGGTGGAACGGTCAGCCGGGGGGGCGCGATGCCCCCCGGCCGGGTGTTTTTGCGTCAGGCGCGGGGCCTCAGGATGCGATGAATTCGTTCCACTTGCGCACCATGTACTGGTTTTCGTCCATCACCGCGTTCCAGCAGGCGACCGATCCCATGCGATCGTAGAACGAGCCGCCGTCGCGCACATCGCCCGCCTGCGCCAGCACGTCGCCGAAGGGCGAGGTGATCTCGCCCGTGGCCGGCTTGCCTTCGAACCAGTAGCCCCATTCATTGGCCGACATGTGTTCCTTCGACGTTTCGGGAACAGCCGAATAATAGCCCTGGCGCATCAGGAAACCGCCGACCCAGCCGGACAGATACCAGTTGATGTATTCATAGGCCGCGTCCAGCTCGAGCCCGGACAGGGATTTCGACAGGCCGATGCCGCCGCCCCAGGACCGGTAGCCTTCTTCCAGCGGCTGGTAGACGCAAGGAATGCCGCGCGATTTGACGGCGGTGATGGCCGGGGACCACATCGACTGGATCACCACTTCGCCGCTCGCCATAAGGTTGACCGACTCGTCGAAGGATTTCCAGAAAGCGCGGAACTGCCCGTTCTGCTTGGCCTCGGTGAAGATCGCGAAGGTCTTGTCGATCTCTTCGCGGGTCATGTTGCCCTTGTCGCCGTACTGGATCTCGCCCATGGACTCGCAGACCATGGCCATGTCCATGATCCCGATGGACGAGATGTCCAGGATCGACGCCTTGCCCTTGAATTCGGGGTTCAGCAATTCGGACCAGTTGTTGATGGGACGTCCGATCAGGTCGGGGCGGATGCCCAGCGTGTCGGCGTTGTAGATGGTCGGGATCAGCGTCATCCATTCGGTCGGCTCGTCGGCGAAGCT
>CAXICP010000460.1:0-2911 GCA_964022595.1 uncultured Salipiger sp. | reverse complement strand
CTTGGGTTGGATGAAGGCGCAGGCCCGCTCGCCCAGCCGCGCATCGGGGATCGACACGACCACCGCGTCGAACACCGCCGGATGGCCCAGCAGCAGGTCCTCGACCTCTTCGGCGCTGATCTTTTCGCCGTTGCGGTTGATCTGGTCGCCCGCCCGCCCCTGCACCACAAGATGCCCCGAGGGCAGGCGCAGCACGATGTCCCCGGTGCGGTAGAACCCGTCGGGGGTAAAGCTGCGGGCGTTGGCGGCGGCATCGTCGTGATAGGCGCGGATCGTGTAGGGCCCGCGCGTCAGCAGGTGGCCGGGCTGCCCGTCGCGCACCGGCGCGCCGGCATCGTCCAGGATCAGCAGCTCGTCCTCGGCGCTGATGGGGCGCCCCTGGGTGGCGGTGACGATATCGCCCGGCTCGTCCAGCCGGGTGTAGTTGACCAGCCCTTCGGCCATGCCGAACACCTGTTGCAGGCGGCAGCCCAGCAGCGGTTCCACCCGCCGCGCGCTTTCGGGCAGGAATTTCGCGCCGCCCACCAGCAGGGTTTCAAGCGTGGCAAGATCGGGGCGCGCGCGCTCTGCCGCGTCCAGCCACAGCAGCGCCAGCGGCGGCACCAGCCCGGTGATGGTCACCCCCTCGCGCGCGATGAGCGGAAAGGCGATCTGCGGCATGGGGGCAGTGCACAGCACCACCCGCCCGCCGGCGTAAAGCGCGCCGAAATGCCCGGGCGAGGACATGGTGAAGTTATGCGCCACCGGCAGCGCGGCAAGATAGACGCTGGCGGCGTCCATGCCGCAGATGTCGTTGCTGGCGCGGATCGAATAGAGGTAATCGTCATGGGTGCGCGGGATCACCTTGGGCAGGCCGGTGGACCCGCCCGAGATCTGGCACAGCGCCACCGCCTGCGGATCGGGATCGGCGGGCAGCGTGGCGGGATCGCCGCGCAGCGCATCCATCGCAAGCGTGCCCGAGGGCGCGTTGCCCGCGACGATCACGTGGTCCAGCGCCGGCAGATCGGCGCGCAGCCCCTGCATCATCGCGGCGTGATCGAAGCGGTCGATGCGGGCCTGCACCAGCACGGCGCGCGCATGCGCCTTTTGCGCCAGGTGCGCCACCTCTGATCGGCGATGCGCGGGCAGCGCCAGCACCGGGACCAGCCCGGCGGCAAAGGCGCCGAACATGGCGATGAAGAAGTCGGGCACGTTGCCCATCTGCACCAGCACGCGATCCCCCGGCGCCAGCCCCAGCGCCAGCAGCCCCGCGCCAAGGCCGCGGGCCGCGTCGTTCAGCGCGCCGTAGCTGATCTGCGCATCGGCGGCGGTGATGGCGATGCGGTCCGGGTGGGCGGCGGCGCGGGCGCGCAGCATGGCCGGAAAGGTTTCGCCGCGCCAAAGGCCACGGGCGCGGTAACGGGCCGCCAGATCGGCGGGCCAGGTCTGGGTGGGATCAATCATGGCCGGTCTTTCACGGGCGCGGGGGCCGCGCAGGGGGTCCTGCACGGCCGTTTCATGTGGCACGGGGCCTAGTTCGCGGTGATGCGGGTCAGGCGGTGCGCGGTGGGGTCATCTTCGCCGGCGGACTTGTTGACCACGTAGACATTGCCCTGCCCGTCCTGCGCCAGGTGGTTCGGGGTCGAGCCGATGTCGAGATTGGCAAGGATGTCGCCCTCGGGGGACAGCACGGCGACCGAATGGCCCGAACGCAGCGCCACGAAGACATTGCCGCTTTGCGGCTCGACCACGGCGTTCAGCGGGTTGGCGCCCACGTTGACCTGGCCGATCACCTCGCCGCTGGCGGTATCCAGGATCGACACCATGTCATTTCCCTGCGCCACCGTGTAGACCCGCGCGCCATCGGGGCTGGCCGCAAGGCCGATGGTGCTGTCGGAATTGTCGATGGCAAAGCCGCTTGTCTGCGCGCCGCTGCCAAGGTCGATCACCGCCACCTCTTCGCTGCGCAGCGAGCTGACGAACAGCTGCCCCGCATCCGGCGCAAGCGACAGGCTTGCCGCCGCAAAGCTCTGGCCCCGGCGCACCGAATCCAGTTCGATGGGCGCAAGTTCGGTCAGGGTTTCGGTGTCGAACACATGCACCGTCGGTTCGAACGTGGCGCTGACATAGACCTTGCCGCCCCAGGCCACCGCATCGCGCGGATGGCCCACGGTGCCCGGGTCGAACTGCTTGATCAGGCTGAGGTCATCGGCGGAATAGACCGCCACGGTGTTCTGGCGCGTGTTGGTCACCCAGACCTGCCCGGCCTGCGGCGCCACCCCGATGCCGTAGACGGCAAAGACGCCGCCGTCGCTGCCATCCTCGCGCGCGGGGGCCGCCGGGGGCGTGGCGCGGGCGGTGATTTCCAGCGTTTCGGGGTCCAGCCTGGCCAGCTCGCTGACCTTGACCGGCGGGCGGCCCACCGCGCCGGTGACGAAAAGCGCGCCCTCGCCGATGGCCACCTGGTAGGGGTTGCGCACGATGTCCACCGACGTGGTGTCATAGGCATCGGCGTTCATCACGCCCAGATCGCGCGACACCTTGAGATCGAAGGTCGTGGCAAAGGGCGCCTTGCCCCCCATTTCGACCACCACCGGGTAGATGCCCGCCGATGTGCCCTCGGGGATGGCGATGGTGGCGCTCAGCTGCCCCTTGTCATCGGCCACCCAGGGCCCGCCGGGCAGATCCGCGCCGCCCTGGCGCAGGGTGACCGGCTGGCCGGGGGCAAAGCCGCGCGCCTGCACGTTGGCCTGCCCGCCCGCGATGATGGGGCCGCGATCCGGCCCCGAGGCGCCGATGCGCCCGTCGAACCCGCCCGGGCCCGCGAAGGGCTGCGCGCCCACGGCGGTGGCGATCACCAGCGCCGACAACGCGGCGCAGGCGCCGGTGATGAAGCTGCGTTTCATATGCATAGCCTTGTATCCTTAGCCAT
>CAXICP010000459.1:0-2922 GCA_964022595.1 uncultured Salipiger sp. | reverse complement strand
GGGGTCAGGGTGATGGGCGCGACGGTGGGGTTTTCCACGGCCCCCCCGATGGACACCTTGCGCGAGTTGAATTCAGCCACTTCAAGGCTGAAGGTCGGTTCGATGTCGTTTTCCACAAGCCGCTGGAACAGCGTGCTTTCCGCTTCATCCAGGGTCGATCCCGCGACGGGAACGCGGCCCACGTTGGGGATGGCGATGGCGCCGTCGTCCTGCACGGTATACCCCTGCCGGGCATTGGTCGCCGCAAGCAGGCCGGTCAGCTGTTCCACCGTCGATCCGACCTGCGGCGTGGCCAGCAGCAGCACGTCGCCCACGCCGATTCGGTAGGGGCCTTCGTTCGGGGCGGGGGGCACGCGCGTCTGCATCGACGACGGGCGGTTCTGGTATTCGACCACGGGGGCGGGCGCAGCGCCGGCCCCGGGGCGCGGCGTTCCGCCGCCGGCGGTGTTGAAGAAGATCGAGGGCAGTTCCTTGGGCGCGTATCCCGACCGGTTCGCCACGATCGCGCTTTCGGGGGTGATGCGCATCACCCTGACCTTGGCGTCGCCGCCGCGAATCGGATTGACCGAAGGCGACTGGTAGGCAATGCCGCAGGCCCCCAGAAGAAGCATCCCGGCGGCGGCAAGGCCCTTCAATCCGTTCAAAACCATGTCCTGTCCTCGACCGTGCGCCATTTCGGCGCCGTTTCACTGCTTTTCCGAAGCCTACCGTCAAAAAAAACGTCTGGCCACTGAACGCGCAGCAAAAAGGCGAACCCGATGCAGGTCCGCCTCAGTTGTCGTTCTTTTGCCCGCTTGCGCGGAACCGGTCAGTTGGAAATAGCGCCGCTGGGCAGGGTGTTGTTGGACGAACCGCCGCCGCCACCGCCGCCGCCTGCCGTCAGCAGGGCGATGACCGCCGCCGCACCGATCAGGCCGGGAACCAGCCCCGGGGGCACGTCCTGGGTCGAAATCTGCGGGTCGCGCGGTTGAACGTCTTGCGCGTGGGCGACCGGAGCGAGGGCGATAAGCCCTGCGGCGGTGAGCCCGAGAATGCTCTTGATGGTCATGGCTTTTCTCCAAAGTGGTTTACCGAAGGTTAGCATTCGAATCCATGCGGGGCAAATCGCAAATGCGAAAACCCCGCCGGTTCGGGCCTTGCGGGCGCGACTGTGCGGTCTTTGCCATCGCGGCCCGGGTCTGGCGGGCGGCTTTGCCTGTTTTCAGGGCTGCGCGGTGCCCGAAGGCTAATCGGCAAGCTGTTCGCGTTCGACGTGGCCCACGGCGGCGCTGACCCATTCGACGCTGCGCACGATGCGCCCGGCACCGTCGATCCAGTACCGGTTTTCAAAGCCGTCGTTCAGCCCGCTGCAGGTTTCGGTGACGCGGGTGGCGGGAATGGAGCGGAAATAAGCTTCGGTCTGGTCGGCGGCGCGGGTGTAGTCGCAGACATAGGCGCGGGCGACCAGGTGGTTTTCCCCGTCAAGATAACGGTGCACCCGCTCGGCCTGCCGCGTGCGCCCGGCCAGCGCCGCGGGAACGTCGGACAAATCGGCGATCATAAGATCGCCCCCAAGGCCGCGCGTGGCCAGAAGCAGCCCGCCTTCGGTCACGATCCCCTCGCCCGAGGGCGAGCGCCAGGACAGCGCGCCGCGCCCCCGCGTTTCGGGCGAGAACAGAACCTGCGTTCCATCGCGCCCGGGAAAGGTCGCGATCTGCAGCGGCGTGCCCGCGTGGGCGGCCAGTTCGGGGGTCAGCTGGTCGCGCGGCGTCGCCTGGGGCGCCGAGCGGTCGGCCATCAGCCCGCGCAGCATGCCCACCACGCGCGCCCTCGCCATTGGTGCCACAGCCCGCAAGGGCCAGCGTCGCCGCCAGAAGAAGAAGCGCCCCGGGTTTCATCGCCAGAACCGCCCCCAGTCGGATTGCAGCTCGGGCTGCTGGAAATCGCGCACCTGTTCGTAAAGCCGCCCGTCGATGTCGATGCGGGCGCCGCCGTCGCGCTGCACCGGCCGGATGGTCCGGGCGATGGTCGCAGAGCTGCGCTGGCCGGTGATGGCCGACAGCGGCACCTCGAAGCGGATGCCCTTGTCGAACGAGCCTTCGCCGAATTCGTCGAAGCTGACATCGGTGAAGGTCGCGAAGGCGCCCACCTTCCAGCCGTTCTTGAACGTACGGTCCACGGCGAAGGTCGCGCCCCAGTCCTTTGCCAGGTAGCGGCCTGCATCGATCTGCGCCTCGAAGCCGTTCTCGCCTTCCCAGTAGGCCGAGGCGTGGCCGGTCCAGATGTCGTAATCCTGGAAATCGAACCCCTGGTCGAAATCGCGCTGGCGGGCGTAATTCACCTCGACCCCCAGCCCAAGGCGGCTGTCGACGGGCTTCCACAGCAATTCGCCCGACACGCCCCCGAACATCGGTTCGAACCATCCGGCGGAGACCCGTCCGAACAGATCGTCGCCGGGGCGGAAATAGGTGGCGGCGGTCAGATTGCGCAGCGTCACCTGGTCCTGGTCGGCATAGCGCGCGTTGTCGGACCGCACATGCGGCAGTTCGGAATTCGATTCGGGCAGATCCCCAGCATTTCCCGCCAGCTTCTGGCGCAGCGCGCCCTGGAACACCAAGCCGGGGCGGGGTTCAAAGCGCGCGCCAAGTTCGGCGCCAAAGCTCAGGCGGACGGGGCTGTCCGGGTCGAAGTAGCTTGCTTCAAGGTAGGGGGCCGCGTGCCAGTCGAACCGCGGAAATTCGGCGGTTGCGATGGGGGGCAGGGCGTCGGCATCCTTGATCCGGGCGCGGGCAAAGCTTTGCCATGCGCCGTCGGGCGCGTGTTCAAGTTCTTCCAGATCGCTTCGGTTGATGACAACCGTGCTGACCGGCAGGCCATTGGCGCCCACAAGCGTGATTTCGTAGCGTTCGACCGACGGGGGCAGGTTGTTGGTCATCATCCGCG
>CAXICP010000458.1:0-2923 GCA_964022595.1 uncultured Salipiger sp. | reverse complement strand
GCAAAAGGCTCTTCCCGTCGATGCGGAAATTGGTTATATGTCCTTACCAATCCAGCCGCAGGAGCGCAGACCATGCAGATGCCCGAGCCAAACCCGGGGGTGATGTCCCGCAAGGCGGAAATCGTCGCCGCGCTGCGCCGCGTGCTGCCCGACGGCGCCGTGATCGATGACGAGGTCGAAACCCGCGCCTATGAATGCGACGCGCTGGTCGCCTATCGCTGCCCGCCGCTTTGCGCCGTGCTTCCCGCATCCACGCAAGAGGTGTCCGAGGTGCTGAAGATCTGCCACCGGATGGGCGTGCCCGTGGTGCCGCGCGGGTCGGGCACCTCGCTTGCGGGCGGGGCGCTGCCCACCGCCGATTGCGTGATCCTTGGCGTGGCGCGCATGAACGCGGTGCTGGAAACCGATTACGACAACCGCTTCATCCGGGTGCAGACCGGGCGCACCAACCTGTCCGTGACCGGCGCCATGGAAGAGCATGATTTCTTCTATGCGCCCGACCCGTCGTCGCAGCTGGCTTGCGCCATCGCCGGCAATATCGCGATGAATTCGGGCGGGGCGCATTGCCTGAAATACGGCGTCACCACGAACAACCTGCTGGGCGTCACCATGGTGCTGATGGATGGCACGGTGATCGAACTGGGGGGCGCGCATCTGGACGCCGGGGGCCTTGACCTGCTGGGCGTGGTCTGCGGGTCCGAAGGCCAGCTTGGCGTGGTGACCGAAGCCACCTTGCGCATCCTGCGCAAGCCCGAAGGCGCCCGCCCGGTGCTGATGGGCTTCGCATCGAACGAGGTGGCGGGCGAATGCGTGTCCGACATCATCAAGGCCGGCGTGCTGCCCGTGGCGATCGAATTCATGGACCGCCCCTGCATCGTCGCCTGCGAAGCCTTTGCCAAGGCCGGCTACCCCGATTGCGAGGCGCTGCTGATCGTCGAGGTCGAAGGCTCGGACGCCGAGATCGACGAACAGCTTGCGCTTATCCTCGACATCGCGCGCCGTCACGACCCGGTCGAACTGCGCGAGGCCAAGGACGCAGACGAGGCCGGGCGCATCTGGCTGGGCCGCAAGTCGGCCTTTGGCGCGATGGGCCAGATCAACGACTACATGTGCCTTGATGGCACGATCCCGGTGTCCGAACTGCCGCGCGTGCTGCGCCGCATCGGCGAGCTGTCAAAGGAATTCGGGCTGGACGTTGCCAACGTGTTCCACGCGGGCGATGGCAACATGCACCCCCTGATCCTGTTCAACGCCAACCAGGAGGGGCAGCTTGAACTGTGCGAACAGATGGGCGCCGAGATCCTCAAGCTGTGCGTCGAGGTCGGCGGCTGCCTGACCGGCGAACATGGCGTGGGCATCGAAAAGCGCGACCTGATGGCGGTGCAATACCGCCCCGAAGACCTTGAGGTGCAGATGGCGGTCAAGGACGTGTTCGACCCCCGCTGGCTGCTGAACCCGGCCAAGGTGTTCCCGCTGGATGCCTCGGCCGCGCGCCGGATTGCCGCGGAATAAGGCCGGGCCCCGTCCTGCCTGCCCTGCCCTGCGGGACCTTCCCGGGATATTTGGAGCCAGAAGAAGACATGACACCGCAAAGCGAAGAAGAGCTGGCCGGCATGATCGCCAACGCCGATGCCCCCCTGCGGGTGCAGGGCGGGGGCACGCGCGGGCTGCACGGGGCGGGCGCGCCGCTGCACACCGGCGGGCTGTCGGGCATCGTGCTGTACGAGCCGGGCGCGCTGACGCTGGTCGCCCGGGCCGGCACCCCCCTGCACGAGGTCGAGGCGACGCTGGATGCGGGCGGCCAGCGGCTGGCGTTCGAACCGATGGATGCGCGCGGCCTGCTTGGCACCCAGGGCACCCCGACCGTGGGCGGCATGGCCGCGGCAAACGTGTCGGGCCCCCGGCGGATTCAGGCGGGCGCCTGCCGTGATTTCATGCTGGGGGTGCGCTTTGTCGATGGCACGGGGCGCGTGGTCAGCAACGGCGGGCGGGTGATGAAGAACGTCACCGGCTATGATCTGGTCAAGCTGATGGCCGGCAGTTACGGCACGCTTGGCGTGCTGACCGAGGTTGCCTTCAAGGTGCTGCCCAAACCGGCCGCTCAGGCAACGCTGGTGATCGAAGGGCTGGACGTGACGACGGCGGTGGCCGTGATGTCGCGCGCGCTTGGCTCGCCCTTCGACGTGTCCGGCGCGGCGCATCTGCCCGGCGCCGGCCGGACGCTGCTGCGGATCGAAGGCTTTGCGCAATCGGTGGCCTATCGCGCGGGCGAGCTGCGCGCGCTGTTCGCCGACCATGCCCCGCGCCTTGAAGACGACGGCGCGGCGGTCGATGCCATCTGGCGCGACATCCGCGACGTGGCGTCGTTTCACGGGCGCGACGGTGACGTCTGGCGCATCGCGTGCAAACCCTCGGATGCGCCCGACGTGGCGGCGCGGCTTGGGGGCGACCTGCTGCTGGACTGGGGCGGCGGCCTGGTCTGGGCCTGCCTGCCCGCCGGGTTCGATGCGCGCGCGGCCCTGTCCGGCATCGGCGGCCATGCCACGGTGGTGCGCGGCGCGGCCCGCCCGCTGTTCCAGCCCGAACCGGCGCCCGTCGCGGCCCTAAGCGCCGGGCTGCGCGCCCGGTTCGATCCGCGCGGCATCCTGAACCCCGGGCTGATGTCCTGACCGCGCCGGCCGGTTTCCCCGCCCGCCGCCCTTTCCCCTGATCCCGAAGGCCCGTCCCATGCAGACCGAATTCACCGACCAGCAACTGGCAGACCCCGGCACCGCCCGCGCGAACGAGATCCTGCGCGCCTGCGTGCATTGCGGCTTTTGCACCGCGACCTGCCCCACCTACCAGCTGCTGGGCGACGACCTGGACAGCCCGCGCGGGCGCACCTACCTGATCAAGGCCGTGCTGGAAACCGACCGCGACCCCG
>CAXICP010000457.1:0-2942 GCA_964022595.1 uncultured Salipiger sp. | reverse complement strand
CTCTGCGCGACAGCAGCGCGTCGTTGCCATCCGAATAGTCGGTCACCAGAAAGATCGACGTGTCGACCCCGCCCGCCGCCGGCATGGTCAGCGCGTCCATCCCCGCCACCGCCACCGCGTCCAGGTCGCCCGCGATGAACTGGTTGATGGACCCCACGTAGTCGTTGATCTGGATAAGCTCGACCTCGATCCCGTATTTTTCGGCCCAGGTCTCCATGAGCCCCTCGGCCTTCATGTAGGCCAGCGGCATGAAGCCGACATAGACCACGTAACCCATCTTGAACGTGTCTTTTTCCTGCGCATGGGCAGGGGCCGAGAAAGCGATGGCCGCGGCGGTGCCGAGCAGGGCCAGGGTCTTGGGAAAGCGCATGTAAGATGTCTCCGGGATGGGTGTTCGCGTTGTCCTGTGGATCAACTGAGCGGGGCAATGATTGCGAAATCAAGCTTTTCCCGCATATCTTTTCCCTGCTACCAATCGTTTGATCAGTAAAGCGGCAGAGGCCCGGCGGAATGGCAAAAACAGTGAAACGGCAGCGCATGGATCCGCAGATCCGCCGGGGGCAGATCCTTGAGACGATGCTGGGGCTGTGCGAGCTGCAGCATTTCGCGGCCATCCCGATGCGGCGGCTGGCAAGCGAATGCGGGGTCAACATGGCGCTGCTGTACCATTATTTCGACAGCAAGGAGGCGCTGGTGCTGGCCGCCCTGCGCCATGCCATCGACGATTTCATCGTCCTGTTCGAAGACCTGACGGTGGACGATTCGGCCCCGCTTGGGGCGGCGGATGCCTGGTTTCAGGCCAATATCGACGCCGCCCCGCGCCTGGTGCGCATGGTCAAGCTGATGAACGATTTCGCATCGGACGGGCATCGCGACCCCAAGGCGTCGGCCATGGTCGATGAATTTTACGCCCGCGAGCGCGACACGCTGCGCGACGCCATCCGCCGCGGCGTGGCCGAGGGGCGGTTTCGCGCGCTGGATGTGGAGCGCACGGCGCGGCTGACCTCGATCGCCATCGACGGCATCTTCTTTGGCGGGCCGGCGCGGGGCGATTACGATTTCGCCCGCAACCTGCGCGATTTGCGCGACCACCTGCTGGAAACGCTGGCGCCCTAGTGCCAGCCATCCGGCGCGGCGCGCAGCAGCGGCGTGTCGAACACGCCTTCCAGCGGCGCGGAGCGGGCCAGCGCCTGCCAGCGATCGGTCTGGCGCATGGCCACGCCCATGGCCACCGGCGCGCAATCGATGGCGCCCAGCAGCGACAGCCCGGCCCGCATCGACGCGCCCGAACTTGCCACGTCGTCAATCAGCGCCACCCGGCGCCCGCGCAGCAGCGGCAACATGCGCGGGTCGACATACAGCCGCTTGGCCACCCCGGGCGAGGTGATGGACGACATCGGCACCGACAGCGCCTCATCGTACCAGAACTTGCGCGACGTCCCCAGCGGCACCATCCGCGCATGGCCCAGCCGCGCCGCGACCGCGCGCGCAAGGCCCAGCCCCAGCGTCGGCAGGCCCACGACCACGTCCGGCGCATGGGGGCGCAGACGGTCGGCAAGATGGGCGGCCAGCGTTTCCTCGACTTCGAACGACGCCTGGTTGAGGATCAGCGACGCGATGCCATCGCCACTTGCCAGCGTGCGGATCGGCAGCCACAGCACCCGCCCATCCGGCATCTGCGCCGGAAACCGGTCTGTCCAGGGCGCGGGCGGCGGCGGGCCGGGGGAAAATGTCTGCCAGAACTCATGGGCTTGCATGGTTTTTGCCTTTCGGGTGCTGCGCCGCAGGGCTAGCATGGGCGCCATGACGCTGCATCCTGATTTCGATCTCCCCGCCCTCACGGCGCTTCGGCGCGACCTTCATGCACATCCCGAACTGGGGTTCGAGGAACACCGCACCTCGGCCATCGTGGCAGAGCGCCTGCGCGCGCTGGGGCTTGAGGTGACGACCGGCATCGCCGGAACCGGGGTGGTGGGCACGCTGCGCGGGGGCAACCGCGCCATTGGGCTGCGCGCCGACATGGACGCGCTGGCGATGCCGGAAACCTCGGGCAAGCCCTGGGCGTCGACCACGCCGGGGCGGATGCACGCCTGCGGCCATGACGGGCACACCGCGATGCTGCTGGGCGCCGCCGAGGTTCTGGCCAAGGCGCCCCCCGCGATCACCGTGCATTTCATCTTTCAGCCCGCCGAAGAGGGGCGCGGCGGGGCCAGGGCGATGGTCGATGACGGGCTGTTCACGCGCTTTCCCTGCGACATGGTGTTCGGCTTGCACAACATGCCCGGGCTTGCCCCCGACGAGATGGCCGTGGTCGAGGGGCCTCAGCTGGCCAGTTCCGACAGCTGGACGCTGACCCTGACCGGCATCGGCACGCATGGGGCGAAACCGCATCTGGGGCGCGATCCGATCCCGGCGGCGGGGATGTTCCTGGGCGCGCTGCAAACGGTGACGGGGCGCATCATTGATCCGCTGCAGCCGGCGGTGGTCAGCGCCTGTTCGCTGCGCGCAGGCGATCCCAGGGCGCTGAACGTGATCCCCGACACGGTCGAAATCGGCGGCACCGCGCGCGCCTACACGCCCCAGGTGCGCGACCAGCTGGAAGCGGGCATCGGGCAGCTCGCGCAGGGCTGCGCGCAGGCGCAGGGGCTGACGGCAGACTACAAGTTCATCCGCCGCATCCCGCCCGTGGTGAACGAGCCGGGCGCCACGCGGGTGGCGCTGGGCGCGGCGCGCGGCGCGCTGGCACGGGTGCGCACGGAATTTCCGCCTTCGACCGCGGGGGATGATTTCGCCTTTTTCGGCGCCGAGGCGCCGGGCTGCTATGTCTGGCTGGGCAACGGCCCGGCGCGGGACGGGGCGCTGCATCACAACACCGGCTATGATTTCAACGACGACGCGCTGCCCCATGGCGTGGCCTTCTGGGTTGCCCTGGCTAGAGAAGC
>CAXICP010000456.1:0-2950 GCA_964022595.1 uncultured Salipiger sp. | reverse complement strand
CAGCGGCTCGTCGGGCATGGCGGGGTGGAAGACGGCAAAGCAGCGTCGGTCCTGCGGTTGCAGGCGGCGGCGCAGGTCGGACCAGCTGTGAATTGCGTGCACGGCCTCGTAGGCGATGATCTTTTCCAGGATATGCGCGGGGCTTTCCCAGCTGATCGGGCGCAGCACCAGAAAGCCGCGGTTGAACCAGCTGCGCAGCAGGTGGCGCATGTCCACATCCAGCTGCCCCAGCAGCGGGTCCTTGCGCCCCAGCCGCAGCAGGTCGGCGCGCATCCGCACCAGCCGTTCGGTGGCGCCGGGCACCGCGTTGAACCGGCGCATGAGCTCAAGGCGGGGCGGCTCGCAGGCGGCGGTGACGGCGCGATAGCTTGCGCCCGAGGGGGCCGCCTCGAACCCGTCAAGCGCGGCGCGCAGGCCCTGCGTGTCCAGCGTAAGCGACTGGGCCAGGTGGCGGAAAAACGCCATGCGGGCGGCATCGTCCATTTCGGCGTAACGTTGCAGGATGCGCCGGGCAAGCCAAAGCTGCGCGGTTTCCGACGTGGCGGCCATGAGGTCCGTCACCAGCGCATCGGTGCTGCGCGGATCGCGGCGCAGGATCGGGCCGATCCGGGCGCGGCGTTCGAAGACGGTGGACAGAAGATCGGCGAGCAGGGACATGCGCGGGCTCCGTGCCTTGACGCGATGATCGTCAACCGGCGCGGCGGCAAAATCAAGCCCCGGGTGGGCACTGCATCACAAGGTCGCGCCGTTCAGGCGGCAAAGATCCCCCGGGTGCCGGCAAGTTCGGCAGCCAGCGACTTGGGATAGCGGATGAACAGGATCGCGGGGTTGCGCACGCCCTGCGCGGCGACGGTGTCGGCCAGCTGCCCCAGCGTGGTCGCCACGTGGCGTTCGGTGGGCGTGCTGGCGCGCTCGACAATATCGACGGGGCAGGCGGCGGGCGCCCCGGCGGCAAGCAGATCCGCCTGAACCTCGGCCACGCGCTGAACCGCCATGTAGAACGCCATCGACGTGCCCGGATAGGCCAGCCGCGCCCGGTCGGGGGCGGCGTCGCCAGGGCGCGCGGTGCCGGTGGTCATCACGAAACTGTCGGTTTCGCCCCGTTCGGTCAGCGGGCGCCCGATCGACGCAGCGGCGGCCGAGGCGGCGGTGACGCCGGGCACGATCTCGACTTCGATCCCGGCGGCGCGCGCGGCGGTGATTTCTTCGCTGGCGCGGCCGAACACCGAAGGATCACCCGATTTCAACCGGACCACGCGCAGGCCCAACCGGGCCTTGGCGACGATCAGCCGGTCGATGCGCCCCTGCGGCCAGGCGCAGCGCCCCACGTCCTTGCCCACGTAGATGCGTTCGGCCCCCGCGCGCGCAAGGTCCACGATATCGGGGTCGACCAGCCGGTCGAACAGCACCACATCGGCGGTCTGGATGCGCGACAGGGCGCGCAGCGTCAGCAGGTCCTTTGCCCCCGGCCCGGCGCCGACAAGGGCGATATGTCCAGCGTTTCGCGTCATGGTGGTCTCCGATCCGAACACAAAAAAAGCCGCCGACACGTCGCGACAAAGGGTGCGACGGATCGAGCAGCTTCGCTCAGTTTCCCGAAAGGTGGGAGCGTTCCCGGCGCCATTGCCGGTCACGTTCCCGGTTTATCGCCCCCCGGGGCGAGGCGGGGCAAGCGGTTTTGCTCACGGGGCGCCAAAACCGTGACAGCCGCGGCGGGTTTGCGCCGCGGCTGCATGTTTGATGGGCGATCGCCCTAGCAAAGCGCGGCGTCACAGCGCGCGCAGGTGCCGGGGTGCGCATGGGTGCCGACATCGGGCAGGATCTTCCAGCAGCGCTGGCATTTCTCGCCCTCGGCCTTTTCGAACACTACGCCGACGCCGGGCACTTCGGCCATACGGAACGCCTCGGACGGGGCCGGATCGGCGGTCAGGAAGATGGCCGAGGTGATGCACAGATCGTCGAAGGCGACGGATTTGAGCGCATCAAGCATGGCCGCGTCATCGACATGCACCACCGGGGCCGCTTCGAGCGAGGCGCCGATGATCTTGTCGCTGCGCTGGATTTCCAGCGCCGCCGTCACCACCCGGCGTGCCGCGCGCACGTCGGCCCATTTCGCCGCAAGCTGCGCATCCAGCCAGTCGCCCGGGGTTTCGGGGAAGTCCTGCAGGTGGACCGAGGATTCCTCGCCGGGGAACCGGTCCAGCCAGACGTCTTCCATGGTGAAGGGCAGCACCGGCGCCAGCCATGTGACAAGGCGATGGAACAGCAGGTCCATCACCGTGCGCGCGGCGCGGCGCCGTTCGGTGTCGCCGTCGCAATACAGCGCATCCTTGCGGATGTCGAAGTAGAAGGCTGACAGTTCCACGGTGCAGAAGTTGAACAACTGCTGGAACACGCCTTGGAAATCGTAGCTGCGGTAGCCTTCGCGCACCAGCCCATCCAGTTCGGCCAGCCGGTGCAGCACCCAGCGTTCCAGTTCGGGCATGTCCTGCGCGGCGACCCGGTCGGATTCGGTGAAATGCCCCAGCGCGCCCAGCATGAAGCGCATGGTGTTGCGCAGCCGGCGGTAGCCATCCGCCGTCCCCTTGAGGATTTCCGGCCCGATGCGCTGATCTGCGGTGTAATCTGCCTGCGCCACCCACAGGCGCAGGATATCGGCGCCATACTGCTTGATGACATCTTCGGGGGCGATGGTGTTGCCGAGCGATTTGGACATCTTGTTGCCCTTCTCGTCCAGCGTGAACCCGTGCGTGACCACGTTGCGATAGGGCGCGCGGCCCATGGTGCCGCAGCCCTGCAACATGGACGAATGGAACCAGCCGCGATGCTGGTCGGTGCCTTCCATGTAGACATCCGCGATGCCGTCCGCCGTGCCATCGGGCCGGTCGCGCAGCACAAAGGCGTGGGTCGAGCCGGAATCGAACCACACGTCCAGCACGTCGAACACCTG
>CAXICP010000455.1:0-2951 GCA_964022595.1 uncultured Salipiger sp. | reverse complement strand
ATGAAGGAGTCCTTTCGCATGGTCAGGAAATTGCAGACGGTCGGTTTCGACGCGGATGGCACGCTGTGGCACAACGAGCGGTTCTTCAAGCTGACGCAGGACCGGTTCGCCGAGCTGCTGTCGGACCATGCCGAAACCGATGATCTGGATGCGCGCCTGCTGGAAGCCGAGCGGCGCAACATCGGGCATTACGGGTTCGGGGTGAAGGGCTTCGTGCTGTCGATGATCGAGACCGCGATCGAGGTAACGGACGGGCGCGTGCCAGGCGCGGTGATCTCGGACATCCTGAAGGCGGGGCAGGACATGCTGGCGCATCCGATCGAGCTGCTGCCCGGCGCAAGGGACGCGATCGAGGCGCTGGCGCCGGATCATCATCTTGTGCTCATCACCAAGGGCGATCTGCTGCACCAGGAACGCAAGCTGGCGCAATCGGGGCTTGGCGCGATGTTCGACGCGGTCGAGATCGTGTCGGACAAGACCCGCGGCACCTATTCGCGCATCTTCGCGGCCAGCCCCGGCGGGCCGGACGGGGCGATGATGGTTGGCAATTCGATGAAATCCGACGTCGTGCCCGCGATCGAGGCGGGCGCCTGGGGCGTGCACGTGCCTCATGACCTTGTCTGGGGGCTGGAACTGGCCGACGCGCCGGACCATTCACGTTTCGTCGAACTGGCCGATCTGGGGGCGCTGCCGGGCCTTGTCTCGCGGATTCGCGAGCAGGCGTAACCCCGCCGAACCGGCGCGCCTTATTGCTGCCATAATCGCCCTTGTGGGGGCAGACCTGCCCCAAACCCCCCATATATGGGGAGTCGCTTGACGTAAAAACCGCAATGGATCAAGCGATTGCAGGGTTTCTTTGATGCGGGCTCCGTGCTATCTTCACGGGTAATCAAAACAGTGGTTCACCGGGGCAAACCCGGGCGCCCGAGGCAGAAAAGAGGCAGATACCGTGACGGGACGGCACAGGCGTACGCCGGGCCGAGCAGGCCTTCATTTGTTCATGCTCACCTGGTGTTTTCTGATGGCACCTGCTCTTGCATTCAGCGCCCCCTACGCGGGGCTGGTGATGGATGCGCGCAGCGGTGAAGTACTTCATTCCGAAAACGCGGAGACGCCGTTGCACCCGGCGTCCCTGACCAAGATGATGACGCTGTATATCGCCTTCGAGGCGGTGCAGCACGGCGAAATCAGCATGGATGACTACGTCACCATCACCCGCAACGCGGCCGCCGAACCCCCGTCCAAGCTGGGCTTGCGGCAGGGGCAGAAGATCAAGCTGCGCTACCTCGTGCGCGCGGCGGCGATCAAGTCGGCGAACGATGCCGCCACAGCCATCGGCGAACATATCTCGGGGTCGGAATCGGCCTTTGCGGCGCGCATGACCCGCACGGCCAAGGCGCTGGGGATGAAGCGGACCACGTTCAAGAACGCCAACGGTCTGACCCAGTCGGGCCACCTGTCCACGGCCCATGACATGGCGCTGCTGGGGCGGCACATGGTTTACGACTACCCGCAGTATTACAACCTGTTCTCTCGCATTACCGAGGACGCCGGGTTGCGGCAGGTGTCCAACACCAACCGCCGGTTCCTTGGGGCCTATCAGGGCGCCGACGGGATCAAGACGGGCTACACCAACGCGGCGGGTTTCAACCTTGTCGCCTCGGCAAAGCGCGGGAACGAACGCATCATCACCGTGGTGTTCGGCGGGCGCTCGACCGCGTCGCGCAACGCCAAGGTGGCCGAGCTGATGGATCTGGGCTTCAAGCGCGCCGCCACCCATGTGGCGCTGAACAAGCCCCCGCTGCCGCGCTACATGGGCAACAAGGGGCTGGCCAACGTCATGATCGCCGAAAGCGCCAACCCCGATCCCGAAGGCGCGCGGGGCAAGACCATCCGTGTCGTCGCCGCCGCGCCCACGCGGTCGCTGCGCCCGATGGCGCGCGCCGGGGTGTCGGGCTGCGACGTGGCGCCGCTGGTGGCGTCGGTCGAAGGCGACAGCGCAACCGTGCTTGCCGCGGTGCAGACCGCCGAGATCAAGGCCGTGTCCGAAGTCGCCGCGCTGGACATCGCGCCGGGCGGGGTCGCGCCGGATGCGTCGGCCAAGCCGGTGCGCCGCCCTGCGGACCTTGCGGGCGTGCAGCTGGCAAGCGTCGAGGGCGCCGTCATGAACGACGCCGCGCCCACCCCCCAGCAAGAGGTCGTCACGCGGCTGTCCACCTCGGGCGGGCATCACTGGGGCATCAACGTCGGGCGCTATCCGAACAAGTTCGAAGCCGAAAAGGTGCTGCTGAAGACCTCGCTCATGGAATCCTCGACGCTGGACGGATCGCTGCGCAAGGTGGTCGGGCGCGGGGGCGGCTATGACGCCAACTTCATCGGTCTTACCCGCGAAACCGCCGATCTGGCCTGCCGCCGCCTTCAGGCACGTCAGGTGACCTGTTTCATGATGGGGCCGGGCTGACCGCACGGCACCCTTTCTGCGACATCCCGAAACCCCCGGCCCTTGCGCCGGGGGTTTTTTCTTGCGCGGAACCCGGTGGCCCTGCCGGGGGTTCACCTTGCAAAAGGAGTTCCCCCATGTCGATCAAACTGCCGGGCCGGGCCAACCTGCCTTATGTGCGTTCCAGAACGCGGCCCGTGGACAGCGCGCGGCTTTTGCCGCTTGCCTATGCGGGCGGCCTGCTGGCCATCGGCGCGGCGCTGCTGATCGCCAAGCCCCGGATCGGCCATGTGCCCCCGCCGGTGCAGATGGGCAGCGCCCCGCGATCCAGCCGTTGGCGGCGCGCGGCGCAAAAGGGGCGCGACGGGATACAGGCCTTTGCGCCGGTGAACGTGACGGATTCGCTGGGTCGCTCGCTAATCCTCGGCGGCGCGGCGGGCAATCCGGCGTGGTCGTGGGCCGACGTGCTCCCCGTGTTCCGCCGCCTCGAGGACGACCCGGCACCAGGGGA
>CAXICP010000454.1:0-2961 GCA_964022595.1 uncultured Salipiger sp. | reverse complement strand
CGGGTGCAGCGCCTCGGCCGGTTGCCACGCCTTGAACCGCACGCCGCCGACCTTGACGCCGCTGGCCCCCGTGGACGTCAGCGGCACGGGGCGCCTGTTGCAGGTGACGGTGTAGCGGTCCGGGTCCATCGCGGTCAGCTGCACCTGCATGCGTTCGACCGAGCTGTCGGTATAGCGCACGGTGCCGCCGATGGCCCCGCGTTCGCCCAGCACGTGCCAGGGTTCCAGCGCCTGGTTCAGTTGCAGGTGGACGCCTTCGTAATCGACCTCGCCCACGAAGGGGAACCGGAATTCCCGCTGCGCCTCGTCCCATTCGGACCGGAAGTCAAAGCCGTGTTCGCGCAGATCGCGCAGCACCTCTACGAAAGCCTGCCGGACGAAATGGGGCAGCATGAAGCGGTCGTGCAGCGGGGTGCCCCAGCCCACCGGGCGGCCCTGCACCGGCTCTTTCCAGAACCGGGCCAGCAGCGCGCGGATCAGCACCTGCTGGGCCAGCGACATCTTGGCATCCGGCGGCATTTCAAAGCCGCGGAATTCCACAAGGCCCAGCCGCCCCGTCGGCCCATCGGGCGAGAACAGCTTGTCGATGCAGATTTCCGCCCGGTGGGTGTTGCCGGTCACGTCGATCAGCATGTTGCGCAGAAGGCGGTCGGTCAGCCACGGCTGCGGCGGTTCGCCCTGATCGGGGCCGGGGAAATGCGACAGGGCGATTTCCAGCTCGTACAGGCTGTCGTGGCGGGCCTCGTCGATGCGGGGCGCCTGGCAGGTCGGCCCGATGAACAGGCCCGAGAACAGGTAGGACAGCGACGGGTGGCGCAGCCAGTACAGGATGAGCGAGCGCATCAGGTAGGGCCGGCGCAGGAACGGGCTGTCCAGCAGGGTTTCGCCGCCCACGACCACGTGGTTGCCCCCGCCGGTGCCCACGTGCTTGCCGTCGATCATGAACTTGTCGGCGCCAAGGCGCGTCTGGCGGGCGTCGTCATAGACGCCGAAGGTGATGTCCTTGCAGTCCTGCCAGTTGTGGGCGGGATGGATGTTCACCTCGATCACGCCGGGATCGGGGGCGACGCGGATCACGTTCAGGCGGCTGTCACCGGGGGGCGTGTAGCCTTCGACATGGATCGGCAGGCCCAGTTCGGCGGCGGTTTCCTCGGCGGCGGTCAGCAGTTCAAGGTAGTCTTCCAGCTGCTCGACCGGGGGCATGAACAGGCACAGCCGCCCGTCGCGCGGTTCCACCGCGATGGCGGTGCGCACCGGCCCGCCCGCCGCCGGGTCCTGCGCCTGGGGCATGACGTTCTGCCGATCGCCCGCATCGCGCGCGGCGCTGACGGGCTGGTCGTGGCCGGGGGTCACGCCAGGCAGGGTTTCGGCCTCTTCGGCGGCGATGCGGGTCAGTTCGGACATGAGCGCAGCGCGCTTTTCCTCGCGCTCGGCGTGGAAATCGGGCAGCTCGTCGACCGGCACCGACGGGTCCGTCGGGAAGCCCTACGGAAGCGCCGAGGGCGCGACATAGGGCAACGACCCCAGCGGCAGGCGCAAGCCCACCGGGCTGACGCCGGGGATCAGGAACAGGTGGCCGCGCAGGGTCTGCCATTTTTCCGACCGCCAGCGCGTCGACGGCTTGTGCCGTGATTGCCACTGGCGTTGCAGCGGCAGCACGTAGCCCGCCGCCTTGTCCAGCCCGCGGGTGAACACCCGGGCGATGCGCGCCCGCGTTTCGGGATCCTTGAGCTTGCTGTCCTCGGGGGTGACATTCACCGGAAGCTCGGCTTCCTTGATGATCCATTCCACCGGGTCCTCGTAGGCGGGCTGGGCGAAATCGCTGTCCAGCCCGAGGTTTTCGGCGAAGGCGGTCATGAACTTGCCCGCATCATCCGGGGTCACGCCATCGGCGGTTTCGCGGGCCACAAGGTCGGGGTTCTTCCACACCGGCAGCCCGTCGCGCCGCCAGTACAGCGAAAAGGTCCAGCGCGGCAGCGTCTCGCCCGGGTACCACTTGCCCTGCCCGTAATGCAGGAAGCCGCCGGGCGCGAAGCGCTCGCGCAGCTTGCGGATCAGCTGGTCGGCCTTGTCGCGCTTGGTGGGGCCTACGGCGGCGGTGTTCCATTCGGCGCTTTCGAAATCGTCGATCGACACAAAGGTCGGCTCGCCGCCCATGGTCAGGCGCATGTCCTGCGCCTTGATGACCTCGTCCACCTTGTCGCCAAGCGCATCCAGCGCGTGCCAGGATTCTTCGGAAAAGGGCTTGGTGATGCGCGGATGTTCGGCCACCCGCGTCACGGACATGTCGAAGTCGAAGTCGGTCTTGGGGTTGCCGTCGGCGGCAAAGCCTCCGGTGATCGGCGCGGCGTTGCGGTAATGCGGCGTTGCGGCCAGCGGGATGTGCGATTCCCCCGTCAGCAGCCCCGACGTGGGATCAAGCCCGATCCAGCCGGCGCCGGGCAGGAACACCTCGCACCAGGCGTGCAGGTCGGTGAAATCGTGATCGGTGCCCGACGGACCGTCCAGCGCCTGAAGGTCGGGCTTGAGCTGGATCAGGTAGCCCGAACAGAACCGCGCCGCAAAGCCGAGGTTGCGCAGGATCTGCACCAGCAGCCAGGACGTGTCGCGGCACGACCCCTTCTTGTGCTGCAACGTTTCCTCGGGGGTCTGCACGCCGGGTTCAAGGCGTACGATGTAATCGATGTGCTGTTGCAGCTTTGCGTTGATGTCGACAAGGAAATTGACCGTGTTCACCTTGGTGCGCGGGATGGTCCGCAGGTATTCGCGCAAGTGCGCGCCCACCGGTTCGGGGCGCGAATAGATGCGCAGGTCGTTGCGGAATTCCTCGGGGTATTCAAAGGGCCATTCATCCGCGATCTCGTCCACGAAGAAATCGAACGGGTTGTAGACCGTCATGTCGGCGACCAGGTCGACCTCGATCTTGAACTCGCGCACCGGTTCGGGAAAGACGAAGCGCGC
>CAXICP010000453.1:0-2998 GCA_964022595.1 uncultured Salipiger sp. | reverse complement strand
CAGGATCAGCGTGGTGTCGGTGGTGATCCGGCTGAGCACCTCGCCGGTCATGATCCGTTCGTAGAACACCGGCGACAGGCCGATGACCCGGTCGAACACCGCCTTGCGGATGTCGGCCACCACCCGTTCGCCCAGCCGCGTCACCAGCGCGTAGCGCAGCGCCGTGCCGACCGCGAGCAACCCCGCGATGGCCAGCGCGGCGGCGAAGTAGCGGTCAAGCAATTCGCCCTCGGCGTTGAAATTGTCCACCACCCGGCGCACGGCCAGCGGCAACGTCAACGAGATCGCCGCCGTGGCCATCAGCGCCAGCGCCGCGGCCACGAGCAGCCCCTTGTAGGGCGCGAGAAACGGCGCAAGCGCGGACAGCGCGCCTAGCCTGCGCGATTTCGCGCGCTCTTCCGCAACAGCGGTTGCCGGGTTGCCGTGAGCCATGGGTCCTCCTCAAGCCGTGCCGCGCCGGTTTAGCGCAAAGCCGGGGGGAAGGGGAGTCGCCGCTTTGGTCGCGGTGCAAGGACCGGGATCGATGGTCGAGGGGATTCGCGCGAGGCGCAGGAAACGGGCGCTGCCACGGCCGCGCATGGCAGCGGTTCGCGGTCGCGATGCGCTGAGAAAATCCGCCAGGGGCGGAAGGTCTGAAACGGTGGAACCTGACGCGCCACCAAAGGCGCCATTCCCAACCATTTCAGGTACATAGTGGTGAGCCGTGCAGGATTCGAACCTGCGACCCACTGATTAAAAGTCAGTTGCTCTACCAACTGAGCTAACGGCCCACTGTGTGAGGGGGCTTCTAGAAACTGTCCGGGGGAGGGTCAACCACTTTCTTCGGATTTTCTTCGCCAAATTTCATGAGCTCTGGAAAGGGCGCGCGCAGAGGCGTATATGCGCCGCCATGAACAGCCTTGCCGACAGATTGCCCTTCATGAAGATGCACGGGCTTGGAAACGATTTCGTCGTTCTCGATGCCCGTGCGCGCGCCATTGCCGTGACGCCTGCGCTGGTGCGCGCCATCGCGGACCGGCACCGGGGCGTGGGGTTCGACCAGCTTGCGGTGATCGAACGGGGCGAGGGCGACGCGCGCCTTTCGTTCTACAACGCCGACGGGTCGATGGCGGGCGCTTGCGGCAACGCCACGCGCTGCGTCGCGCGGTTCCTGATGGATGAAGGCGGGGCGAACTCGGTCGCGCTGGTGACGGAACGGGGCGTGCTTGCCGCCAGCGACGCGGGCGGCGGGCTGACATCGGTGAACATGGGGCTTCCTCAGCTGGACTGGCGTGACATCCCCCTTGCGCGCGAGATGGACACGCTGGCGCTGCCCATCGACGGCGCGCCCACCGCCACCGGCATGGGCAACCCGCATTGCACCTTTTTCGTCGATGATGCCGAGGCGGTCGATCTGGCGACCTTTGGCCCGGCGCACGAACATCACCCGCTTTACCCGCAGCGCACCAATGTGCAGGTGGCCAGCGTCACCGGCCCGGACCGCCTGCGCATGCGGGTGTGGGAGCGGGGCGTGGGGCTGACGCTGGCGTCGGGGTCGTCTTCCTGCGCGACCGCCGTGGCGGCGGCGCGGCGGGGGCTGACGGGACGGCGCGTGACGGTCGACCTTGATGGCGGCACGCTGGGCATTGACTGGCGCGACGACGGGGTCTGGATGACCGGCCCCACCGCGCATGTGTTCGACGGCAGCTTCACCGCGGACTGGCTGGAGGCCGTATCATGAGCGCGCCGAAATTCACCACGCTGGGCTGCCGGCTCAACGCCTATGAAACCGAGGCGATGAAGCGGCTTGCCGACGAGTCGGGCGTCAGCGACGCGGTCGTGGTCAACACCTGCGCCGTCACGGCCGAGGCGGTGCGCAAGGCACGCCAGGAAATCCGCCGTCTGCGGCGCGAAAACCCCGATGCCCGCGTCATCGTCACCGGCTGTGCCGCGCAGATCGACCCCGACAGCTTTGCCGCGATGGACGAGGTCGACGCGGTGATCGGCAACACCGAAAAGATGTCGCCCGATACCTGGAACGGGCTTTCGTCCGGGTTCATCGGCGATACCGAAAAGGTGCAGGTCAACGACATCATGTCGGTCACCGAAACCGCCGGGCACCTGATCGACGGGTTCGGCACCCGCAGCCGCGCCTATGTGCAGGTGCAGAACGGCTGCGACCACCGCTGTACCTTCTGCATTATCCCTTATGGACGCGGCAACTCGCGGTCGGTGCCTGCGGGGGTGGTGATCGATCAGATCAAGCGGCTGGTGGACAAGGGCTATAACGAGGTGGTGCTGACCGGTGTTGACCTTACGTCCTGGGGGGCGGATCTGCCTGCCGCGCCGCGGCTGGGGGATCTGGTGATGCGGATCCTCAAACTGGTGCCGGATCTGTCTCGGTTGCGGATCTCATCGATTGACTCGATTGAGGCGGATGACAACCTGATGCAGGCGATCGCCACCGAATCGCGATTGATGCCGCATCTGCATCTGTCGCTGCAACATGGCGACGACATGATTCTAAAGCGCATGGCGCGGCGTCATCTGCGGGATGATGCAATTGCCTTCTGCGAAGAGGCCCGCAAACTGCGCCCCGAGATGACTTTCGGCGCTGACATTATTGCGGGCTTTCCGACCGAGACCGAAGCGCAGTTTGAAAATTCGCTGAAACTGGTCACCGATTGCGATCTGACCTGGCTACATGTCTTCCCTTATTCCAAGCGCGAGGGCACCCCGGCGGCCAAGATCCCGCGTCAGGTGAACGGCAAGCTTATCAAAGACCGCGCAGCGCGTTTGCGCGCTGCGGGGGACCTCCAAGTCGACCGCCATCTGAACGCGCAGCAGGGGCAGACCCATCATATCCTGATGGAAAACCCGCATATGGGTCGTACCGAGCAATTCACCGAGGTGAGCTTTTCTGCGCCGCAGGTAGAGGGCAGCATCGTCACCGCCCGCATCACCGGCAGCCGCGGCACCCAGCTGACTGCTTGATCGCAAGGCAGGAGGGGTGCGTGGC
>CAXICP010000452.1:0-3001 GCA_964022595.1 uncultured Salipiger sp. | reverse complement strand
AGCCACGTGCGCCACCGGATGCGCGCGTCCCACGAAACGGAGGCGCAGATCGCCAATGTCAGACGAAAGCAGAAAGGGCTTGCCGGAGACTGGGCCCTTGATCTTGAACGCGCCCGCGATGAAATCGGGTGCCGCATGGCTCGCCTCCGCAGGTGCTGCGGTGCGGGAACGGTTCCTGAATGAGATGACGGAGGGGGAGTGCCTTGCGCTCCCCTACCTGTTCGAATTCTGGGCCATGGAACACCAGTTGCCCCCGGCGGGCGACTGGCGGTCCTGGGTCATCATGGGCGGGCGCGGCGCGGGGAAAACCCGCGCCGGTGCCGAATGGGTGCGGTCCTGCGTCGAGGGCGCGCTGCCGCTGTCTGCGGGCCGGTGCAAGCGGGTCGCGCTGATCGGCGAGACCATGGATCAGGTGCGCGAGGTCATGGTGTTCGGGGAATCGGGCATCATGAATTGCTCACCCCCGGATCGGCGGCCCGAATGGCAGGCGACGCGGCGCTGCCTTGTCTGGCCCAACGGGGCCGAGGCGATGGTGTTTTCCGCGCATGACCCCGAAGGGCTGCGCGGGCCGCAGTTCGATGCGGCCTGGGTCGACGAGCTGGCCAAGTGGAAGAAGGCGCGCGACACATGGGACATGCTGCAATTCGCGTTGCGGCTGGGCGAACATCCGCAGGTCTGCGTGACGACGACTCCGCGCAATGTCGGGATTTTGAAGGAACTGCTGGATCTGCCGTCAACGGTGGTGACCCGGGCCAAGACCGAAGCGAACCGGGCGAACCTGGCCGACAGTTTCCTGGAAGAGGTGCGCGCGCGCTACGGCAATTCGCGGCTGGCCAAGCAGGAACTGGACGGCATCCTGGTGACGGATGTGGACGGCGCGCTGTGGACGCACGAGGTGCTGGAAAAGGCGCAGACGCTCAAGGTGCCCAGGGAATTCGATCGCATCGTCGTGGCGGTGGATCCGCCCGCGGGCGAAGGCAAGGCGGCGGATGCCTGCGGGATCGTCGTGGCCGGCGTGGTCTGCGAGGGGCCGCCGCAATCGTGGAAGGCCTGGGTGCTTGAAGATGCCACCGTGCAGGGGGTTTCCCCGACGGGCTGGGCGCAGGCGGCGGCGGATGCGTATCAACGCTGGCAGGCGGACAGGGTGGTGGCCGAGGTCAACCAGGGCGGCGCCATGGTGGAATCGGTGATGCGCCAGGTGGCGCCGCAGATCCCGCTGCGCAAGGTGCATGCGACGCGGGGCAAATCGGCGCGGGCCGAACCTGTCGCGGCGCTGTACGAACAGGGGCGGGTCGGCCACGCGGGCGCCTTTGTCCAGCTGGAAGAACAGATGGGCCTGATGACGGGCGCCGGCTACGAAGGGCAGGGATCGCCCGACCGGGTCGATGCGCTGGTCTGGGCCCTGACCGAACTGGTGGTGGATTCGCAGACCGGGCACAAGCGGCCCGGCATGCGCATCATCTAAGACAATGACATCAGGCCCGGGCGGAAACGTCCGGGCCTAAAGCGTCTTGCACATGTCGAAATTGGCCAAAGCCACGCCGCGGCGCACGATGCTGCCCTGCGCGGTGACGACAAAGCCGTGGCGTTCGAAGAACGGGCGCGCGGCGCGGCTGACATTGGATGTCAGCTGACGCGCTCCGCCCGCCCGTGCGATGACCGTGAGCGCATCGAGCAGCTGCGCGCCGATGCCGTGCCCCGCGAAGGCGGGCCGCACGAAGGCCAGGTCGATATGACCCGGCGCCTGCAGCGTCATGTACCCGACGGGATTCCCATCGACCTCGGCCATCAGGCCAACCGATCCGCCCACGCGGTCGCGCCAGCGCTCGGGGTCGGGCCTTGGCCCGGCCCAGGCGTGGCGTTCGGCTTCGGAATAATGGGCCGCCGTGCCGTTCAGCACCGCGTCGCGAAAGATGTCGGCCACGGTGTCGGCATCTTCGCACAGCAGGGGGCGCAGGATCGTGGTCGGCGTGTCGGTGTTCATCGAAATCCTCGGAAGGTGGCGAAAGCGCGCGCGCCCGGATCGGTATTCCGTCGCATTCCGAAAATCCTACCCGGCGGATTCGCCGCGAGCTAGGGCGCAGGATGCATAGCTGCCTTTCCGCAGGACAGGGCGCCCGCGGGGCGTTGCGCCGCCCCCGCACGGTGCCGCCAGAGCGAATTAACTTCCAATTCATAGTGTGTGTCTCGAACGAACGCGATGCGGACCCGGGGCGGTCCGGGGAACGAAGCAAGGAGCGCCAGCCGATGGTATTCGATTTTCTGCGAGGCAACCGCAACGAAGACGCCGCGCCCGCGACGGCGCCCGAGGCCAAGGCGTCGGCCACGGGGCCTCTTGTCGCCTATGCGACGGCGGGCCGGGTGGCATGGACGCCGCGCGACAGCGGGTCGCTGACCCGCCAGGGCTTTTCCGGAAACCCGGTGGGCTTTCGGGCGGTCAAGCTGATCGCCGAGGCCGCGGCGGCGCTGCCGCTGGTGCTGCAGGACGACAGCGAACGTTACGCGCAGCACCCGATGCTGTCGCTGGTCATGGCGCCCAACGCGGCGCAGGGCAAGGCCGAGCTGTTCGAGTCGCTCTACGGCCATCTGCTGCTGTCGGGCGATGCCTATGTCGAGGCGGTCTGCCCCGAGGCGGGATTGCCGGCCGAACTGCACGTGCTGCGGTCCGACCGCATGCGGGTGGTGCCGGGCGCCGACGGCTGGCCGGTCGCCTATGATTACATGGTCGACGGGCGCCGTCATCGTTTCGATGCGACGGGGCCGGTGTCGCCAGTCTGCCATGTGCGGGCGTTCCACCCGCAGGATGACCACTACGGCCTGTCGCCGTTCCAGGCGGCGGCGCAGGCGGTGGATGTGCACAACAGCGCCAGCCGCTGGTCCAAGGGGCTGCTGGACAACGCCGCCCGCCCGTCCGGCGCCATCGTGTGGAACGGCGCCGACGGCCAGGGCACCATGTCGACCGAGCAGTTCGAACGGCTGCGCGACGAGATGGAAAGCCTGC
>CAXICP010000451.1:0-3003 GCA_964022595.1 uncultured Salipiger sp. | reverse complement strand
GGCGGCATCGCACAGAGCCTCGGCCACGGCGTGATCGTTGGTGATCGCGGTGACCTGCCGGCAGCGGGCGGCGATCTTGCGGGCGGCGTGCCAGCAGGTCGACCCGCTGCCCAGCATCACCACCTGCCCGGGTGCCACAAGCGCCGCCGCCGCCGCGCCGATCCGTTCGCGCGCGCCCACATGCATGGTGCGACGTTCGGAAATCGGCGCCTCGAAGCGCAGCGGGCGTTCGGCGCCGCCATAGGTGCGCCGCAGAAGCCCGCGCCGGTCCAGGTCGATCAGGTCGCGCCGGATGGTTTCATGCGACACCGCCAGCATCTGCGCCAGCTGCGAGGCGCGCAGCATGGGGCGCGCGCGCAATTCGCACAGGATCCGGTCCTGGCGGGCGGCGCGGGGGCGCCGGGATGGCGCGGGGGAAAGGGTGTGTTCGGCCATTCGGACCCGGTAAAGCAAGGCATCGCGCGGGGATGCGCGGCGCTATCACTTTCGGGTTCTAAAATTGAATATTCAAGTAAATCGCCGCCGCACAAGCGGGCATTCCCGCCCGATTGCCCAATTTTCAGGCGTCAGACCCGCCGCAACCAGGTGGAAAAGCGTGGATCGGTCATCATGGCGCGGGCGCGCATGTATTTCCACAATCCGTATTTCTGGAAATCGAAATCCCAGTCGGTCAGCTTTCGGTTGACGACCGCCCAGCTTCCCCATTTCAGATCGGCGAGCACCCGGCACAGCGCCACCCGCGCCTGCATCCGGGGCGTGACGGAGCCGAAATAGGTTTCGATCAGCGCGTCGGTTTCATCGTCTTCCAGGAACATCTCGCAGGCAAAGACGCCAATGTCGTAGCTGCGTTCGTTGGCCGAGGCGAATTCATAGTCGATCAGCTTCAGCGTACCATCCGGTGGGAACAGGAAATTGCCCGGCATGGGGTCGTTGTAGCAGGTCACAAGGTCCATCCCCGACGCGGTAAAGGCGGCGCGGATCTGCGCGTAGTGATGCAGCAGCCGCGGCAGGTCGTCGGGCATCGACGATCCAAGCTCGCGCGCCTGTTCCAGATGTTCGTCGATCAGATCGAAGATGGTCTTCACCTGGCTTAGGACCGGGCCGGAATGCAACGTGCGGAACAGCCGGATGACCTGGTCGCGCACATCGGCGCGCATGAAATCCGCCGTGGTGCAGGTGGTGTGATTGGCAAGAAACTCATGCACCTCGGTGCCGGTTTCGGCGTCGTGGAACACCACCTCGGGCGCGATCCCCAGCGCGTGGGCGTGGCGCGCCGCCTCGTAGGACGTGGCGCGGTTGATGAAGATCTCGGTGCCGTCCCCGGGGATCTTGAGAAAATAGCTGCGCGCATCCCCGGCCAGTTCCACGTGCCAGTTGCGGTTGTTCAGCCCGCCGACCATCATCCGGTAGGTCAGGTCGCGCCCCTGCCAGCCGGGCACCCTGCGGATGGCGGCTTCGGCGTTGCGTTCGTCTTCGGTGCGGGCCTCGCCCGGGCGGCGTTTGTCGATCATGCGCCGATCCTCAGTCTTTCGCCGAAGCGGGGGTCGCGAAGGGCGGCGCGCAGGCGGACAAGGCGCCACAGGCCGAACTTGTAGAATTCCTCGTGACGGCGGGGGCTTAGGTGCCCCATCAGCATGCCGATCATGGTCCAGCGCAGATCGTCGGCAATGCCGCACAGGCGCACGCGGTCGAACAGATCGTCGTCGTCTGGCAGGCCAAAGGCGGCGGCGGCGCGGGAAAACGCGGCGCGGGCGGGCGGTTCAAAGGCGCACATTTCGACAAGGGCGCTGCCCAGCTCGGCGCAGGCGGTGCCCATGCCGGCGCGGTCGAAATCGACCAGCCGGATGTCGCCGGCAGCGTTGAACATCACGTTGGACAGGTTGCCATCGCCGTGGATGGACAGGCGCGGGCCGGGTTCGGCGCGCTCGGCCGCCAGCATCACGGTGCCATACAGATGGCCCAGGTCCGGCGCGGTGGGGGCGCCGGTTTCGCCGATCAGCGCGTGAAAGCGGCGCAGGTCGTCAAAGACATCCGCCCGCCCCGGCAGCGGCGGCCCCGAGGCCAGCCGCGCGCGCACGGCCAGCACCCGGTCGACGAACCCCGGATCGGCGGCGTGTTCCAGCCCCGCCGTGCGCCAGCCCTCGCCCAGGTGTTCCGTCACCAGCACCCGCGCGCCCACGTCGGATGCCAGCACGCGCGGCCCGACGCCGGCCTCGCCCGCGATGCGCGCGGCTTCGAACGCATGGGCGGCGTCGATGTAAAAGGCGGTGTCCGGGTGCAGCTGCTTGACGAACAGCCGCTCTCCGGTGCGGGTGTCGCAGGCTTCCAGCGGGGTGCCATCGACCCCCCGCCAGGACGGAGAGGCAAGCACCGGGATCGCCGCCTCGATCCGGACCGGGCGGCCCTGCCAGCCGGGAACGCGGTCGATGACGGAACGGATGTCTGGGCTGTGATCCATGGCGGCCTCGTTGTTGCGGGGCGCATGGTGGCACGGGGGGCGGGGGGTGTCGCGGGGCGATGGCGCGCCGGTTTGTCCCTGCGTCCACAGTGTCTTGCCTTTGGGGCGCTGCGGGGGCGCGCGGGTCTGTTCGGCGCCGCCGACAGCGCGCAGGGTGCGGGCGCCCCCAACGCCAAAGGACGCCCGATGCCCGAAGACCTGATCGCCCTGCTGGACCGGTTCGCCCGCATCGGCGCGACCCCGGGCTGCGGCGTGCGCCGCCTGACCGGCACCCCCGAGGACGGCGCCGCGCGCGACCTTTTTGCCAGCATTGCACAGGCGCGCGGCGCCCGCGTGGCGGTGGACCCGGTGGGCAACATGTTCGCCACCTTTGCCATCGCGCCCGGCGCGGACACCACGGTTCTGTGCGGATCGCACCTGGACAGCCAGCCCACGGGCGGGCGGTTCGACGGCGCGCTTGGGGTGCTGGCGGCGCTGGACGGCGCTGCAACGCTTTGCGCCGAAGGGATCGACGCGCGCCATAACATCACGGTGGTCAACTGGAC
>CAXICP010000450.1:0-3014 GCA_964022595.1 uncultured Salipiger sp. | reverse complement strand
TCGGGCATCACCGACACCCCGAAGCGCGAGGTCAGGTTCAGCCGCCGGTACTTGCCCGCATCCGCGTTGGCCCAGCTTTCCAGCGACGGCGTGGCCGAGGCCAGCACCACCTGCCCCGCTCCGATGGATGCGCGCAGAACCGCCATGTCGCGGGCGTTGTACAGCGCGCCTTCCTCCTGCTTGTACGAGGTGTCGTGTTCTTCATCCACGATGGTCAGCCCCAGGTCGCGGAACGGCAGGAACAGCGCCGAGCGCGCGCCCACCACAAGCTGCGCCCCCCCTTGCGAGACCTGCTTCCACACGCGCCGCCGTTCGGTCATGGTCACGCCCGAATGCCATTCGGCGGGGCGCGCGCCGAACCGCGCCTCGACCCGCGTCAGGAATTCCGCCGTCAGCGCGATTTCCGGCAGCAGCACCAGCGCCTGCCGCCCCTTGCGCAGGGTGGCGGCGACCGCTTCCAGATACACCTCGGTCTTGCCAGACCCGGTCACCCCTTTCAGCAGCGTCGTGCCGTAACGCCCCCCCGCGATGGCATCGCGCAGCACCTGCGCGGCGGCCTGCTGATCGTCGGTCAGCGCCTTGCCGCCGAAATCGGGATCAAGCCGGGGAAAGGCGGTGTCGCGCGGGGCTTCTTCCTCGTTCACCGCACCCTGCTTGACGAGCCCCTTGATGACCGATGACGTGACCCCGGCGGCCTCGGCCAGTTCGCCCAACGTCAGCGACAGCCCGCCCATGTCGCGCAGCACCTCAAGCACGCGGCGGCGGGCGTCGGTCATGCGATCCGGCTCGCCCGTGCCCATCCGGTAGATCTTGCGCAGCGACGGGGCCTCGGACAGGCCCGGGGCGCGGGTGGCAAGGCGCAGCATCGCAGGCATCGGCGTCAGCGTGTAATCCCCGGCGCGCATCAGGAAATCGCGCAGCTCCGCCTGCATCGGCGTCACGTCCAGCACCCGGATCACCGGGCGCACCTTCGATATGTCGAAATCGCCCTGCCCCGGCCCCCAGACAACGCCCATGATTTTGCGCGGCCCCAGCGGGACCTCGACATAGGCGCCCTGGAAACAGCCCCCCGCCGGCGCCTTGTAATCAAGCGTCCGGTCCAGCGGCTGAGTCGTCAGCACGGCAACAAGGCTGCCTTCTTCGAAGAACGCGTCCATGGCAGGGGTTTCCGTTTGCGCAACATCGCGGGGCCTTTCGACCCGGCCCCGCATGGGGTAAGACACGGCGAAGAAAATGCCAAGCATGGCCAGGAGTCCCAGACCGCATGAAATTCTTCGTAGACACCGCCGATGTGGACGCAATCCGCGAGCTGCATGATTTGGGACTGGTCGACGGCGTGACCACGAACCCGTCGCTGATCGCAAAATCGGGCCGCGACCTGTTCGAGGTCACCCGCGAAATCTGCGAGCTTGTCGAAGGCCCCGTGTCGGCCGAGGTCGTGGCGACCGATTACGAAACCATGCTGATCGAGGGCCGCAAGCTGGCCGAAATCGCGCCCAACATCGCCATCAAGGTGCCGCTGACGCTGGACGGGCTGCGCGCCTGCAAGACGTTCACGTCCGATGGCTACATGGTCAACGTGACCCTGTGCTTTTCCGCCAACCAGGCGCTGCTGGCGGCCAAGGCGGGCGCGACGTTCATCTCGCCCTTCGTGGGGCGGCTGGACGATCTGAACATCGACGGGCTGCAGCTGATTTCCGACATCCGCACGATCTATGACAACTACGGGTTCGAAACCCAGATCCTTGCGGCGTCGATCCGGTCGGCGAACCACATGTCCGAGTGCGCCAAGATCGGCGCCGATGTCGCCACCGCGCCGCCTTCGGTCATCAAGGCCATGGCAAGCCATGTGCTGACCGACAAGGGCCTTGCCGCCTTTCTGGCCGACGCCGAAAGCGCCGGCATCAAGATCGTCTGAAGCGCGGATGGGCAAGGGTCTGCCACGTTCGACACGCCACGCCGAGGCCGCGCTGAGCCTGATCGAAAAGCGCGCGCTGATCCTTGCCTACCAGACCTGCCAGCAGGAACTGTACCGCGCCACCCCGGAAGATTTCGGAGAGGCGTTCGACGAGTTGCTGGACGAGGCGCTTAGCAGCGGCGACGAAGACGGGCTGCTGTCGCGGGGCGCGCGCGGCGTGCTGCTGGACCTGCGCCAGACGGTGCGCGACCTGCCCGACGAATGGCCCCTGCTGCGCGCCTGCCTTGACGCGGCGCTGCCCGAAACGGTGACGGGGCCGGTGTTCGACTGGCTGGAACAGGGCTGACGCGGGGGCTGGGCCCCCCGCCGGTTCAGACGTTGGGTTCGCCCTGAAGGCCAAGCAGCTTGCGAAATCCCGTCCAGTAGCCCGGCAGCCGGGGCGCCTCGCGCATGCCGCCGATCGCCTCGTCCGCCCAGCGGGGCATCTCGCGCGCGGCAAAGGCGCGCCCCCAGTCCAGGTAGGCGGCTTCGTGTTCGGGGCGCAGCCGACAGGCCGACCCCACCAGCCCCACCAGTGTTTCGGGCGGGGAATACCATTCATCCTGAATCGCCGTGACGCGCCGGCGCATGAACGGGCCGACCAGCCGCATCAGCCGCTTGTCCGAGAACAGCAGCAGCATGCGCCCCATTTCTTCGCGCGAATAATGGATCAGCGGCGGAAACGTGTCGTAAAATATCGCCGTCCCGTCCAGCACCGCGAAGTTGCGGATCGACGGGTGAAAGCCGATCCGCGCGGGGATCTGGTCGGCGGCGTTCCAGAACCGGGCGATCACCTGCCCGGCGGCTTCCATCATCGCCAATGTCGACTCGCGGTCTTCGGTCTGCATCCGGGGGCGCATCAGCGCGCTTTCGGGCAGCGCCTCTTGCACGATCACCGGGATGCGCCGCCCGTCCAGCGCCAGCAACTGGTCCTGTACGTCCTTGGTCAATGTATGATCGACCCCAAAAGCCGGATCGCTGAGATCAAATCCACACCGCGCATCGCCCAGAACAGCACTGCACGTCTTAAGATACGACCGCCCCTGCGGTTGGTTAA
>CAXICP010000449.1:0-3020 GCA_964022595.1 uncultured Salipiger sp. | reverse complement strand
CGCGGTAGGGCAGGAACAGCAGGTCTTCGTCGGTCGCGAACCAGTCGCCCTTGCCTCCGCCGTAGGGATCATCCCCGGCGGTGCAGTCCCAGCCGGGGCGCACGCTCCAATAATGCCCATCGCGCCAGACATTCCGGCGCATGACCTGGGTGCAATCCTCGATGCGGCGGAAGCCCCCGTCGGTCAGGATGATTTCCGGCGGAAACGTCACGGCATGCGCCGGCCCGGCGAGGGTGAAGGCGGCGACGGCAAGGGCGAGGGCGCGGTTCATGCTGATGACTCCTGGTGCGAGGTCGAGATGTTCGCAGTTAGTTCGGATCAGCGCGTCGACCAGCCGCGTAAGGACACGGTTTCAGCAGCAGGTTTCCGTAGGCCAATAGCGCGTCATCGTTAAGAAAACCCTGACGGCCCCTCGAAGTTGCCTGAAAATTAGCCAAAACTGAAACCGCAGACCGAAGGGCGCAAGGGTGCAGCCATCGTCATACAGGGCGCATCGGCGTTGCGTTTGACCGGGATTTTGAGCACGTTGGGCGAACGGTCATAATAGACGCTTGATCAGTCATTCAAGCTGGCCATTTCGAAGGGACTCTGCATGAAACCGGCCGAACGGCGGGACAAGATCGTGAAGCTTGTCGACAGGCTGGGTGAGGTCCATGTGGACGCGCTTGCGCAGCGGTTCGGAAGTTCGCGCGAAACCATTCGGCGCGATCTTGGCGCGCTGGATGGCGCGGGCCGTGTCCGCAAGTTTCACGGCGGCGCAAGGCGCATTCCCGACCCGTCAGAGCCGCCCGACACCCTGACCGCCGAAAAGGACGCGATCGGTCATCGCGCCGCTGCCCTGTTCGACGAAGGCGCGGTGATCGTCATCGACGGCGGGTCGACCTCGGTCGCCCTTGCCCGCGCGCTGGCGCAGCGGCAGGGGCTGACAATCATCACCAATTCGCTGCAGATCGCCGGGCTGATGGCCGCCCCGGACCGCCGCCACCGGCTGTACCTTCTTGGGGGCGAAATCGACCCCGAGGGGCGCAGGACGCTGGGCGCGCTTGCGGTGCAGCAGCTTCAGCAGTTCAAGGCGCAACACGCGGTGCTGAGCGTCGGCGCCATGACCCGGGGCGAGATCATGGGGTACGATCTGCGCGAAACCGAACTGGCGCGCGCCATGATCGCCCGCGCCGCGACCGTCACCGTGCTGGCCGACCACAGCAAGCTGGACCGCGCCGCCGTGTTCGAACTGGCTCCGCTGACGCGCGTCGACCGGCTAGTGACCGACCGCGCGCCGCCCCCGGATCTGGCCGACGCCCTGCGCGCCGCCGGGGTTAAGGTCATCCTGGCGCCGCCGCCCTGACGGTCAGCCCATGATCCGCCGCAGCAGGCTGACCGGGTGGTCCAGCTTGCGGCTCGCGATCTCGGCGCTTTGGCAGCGGCAGGAATAGCCCGTGGCAAGAATGGCATCCGGGCCGGGCGCGGTGGCATCCGCCCAGGATTGGGCAAAGATCGCCTTGGACGTGGCGCGGTTGGCCGCCTCGTGCCCCCACATCCCGGCCATGCCGCAGCAGCCGGTCGGCGGCACCTCAAGCGTGATGCCGAAGCGGGAAAACACCGCCTGCCAGCCCGCGTGCCCCGCCGCGCCCCGCACCCGTTCCGAGCAATGGGGCAACAGCCGAACGCGCAGATCCACTGCCTGCTGCGCGCTGCCGTCCAGAAGCCGCGCCAGCAGATCCTGGGGCGCGTCGGGCAGCGGCGTGCCGGCGGGATAATCGGTTCGGTAACAGGCGCCGATCGCGGGTTCGATCTGTACCATTTCGGCGCCGGTGGCGGCGATGCGATGCAGCACATCGGCCTGCGCGCGCATCTGCGCCAGCGCACCGCGCCGGCGCCCCAACGCCGCGCGCGCCTTGCCCGAGGGCCGGTAGGGCGCCACACGAAGACGGCGCCCCAGCCGGTCCAGCACCGCCGCCAGATCGGCCACCACCTGCGGTTCGAAAAAGCCGGTGAAAGCGTCGGGCACCAGCACCACGTCACGCTTCGGGTCCAGCGCGGGGATATCGCGCAGCCGCAGCCGGTCCGGGCGGAAGGGCCGCGTCGGCAGCGCGGGCAGGGCCGCAAGACCAGCGGCGCGCAACACTGCCGCGCCCGGGCCCCTGGTCAGCAGGTTGACGGCGCGGGGCAGGCGGGCGGCCAGCGGCAGCAAGCCTTCGAGATGGTCGAAGACATGGTGGCGCAGCGGGCGGCGATGGCGCGCGTGATAGCTTTCAAAGAAAGCCGCGCGCAGCTTCGGCACATCGACGCGGATCGGACATTGCGCGGCGCAGGCGGCGCAGGACAGGCAGCCATCCATCGCGCCGCGCACCCCGGCTTCGAAATCGGGATCGGCCTTGCCCTGCGGCCCACCCTGGCGCAGCCATTCGCGCATCAGCCCGGCCCGCCCCTTGGGGGAATGGCGCCGGTCGCCGGTGGCCTTGTAGGACGGGCACATCACGTCATCCGCATCGCGATTGAAACAGGCGCCATTGCCGTTGCACGCAAAGGCCGAGGCATGGTCCGCGCGCAGCCCCTCGGGCACCTGGCGATCCATCTGGCCGCGCGTCGTCACGCCGTCGACGCGCCACAGGGCGCTGTCGTCGGGGGTGGCGATCTTGCCGGGGTTCAGTTGGTTGCGCGGGTCGAACGCGGCCTTGATCTGTTGCAGCGCGGGGTAAAGCGGGCCGAACACCTCGGGGACATATTCCGATCGCACGCCCTTGCCGTGCTCGCCCCACAGCAGCCCGCCATGCTGGCGCACCAGCGCCGCCACCTCGTCAGACACGCGGCGGATCATGGTTTCCTGTTCGGGGTCGGTCAGGTCCAGCGCCGGGCGCACATGCAGCACGCCCGCATCGACATGGCCGAACATGCCGTAATCCAGCCCCTCGCGGTCCAGCACGGCGCGAAAGGCGGCGATGAACGGCTCCAGCCGTTCGGGCGGCACGGCGCAATCCTCGACAAAGGGCACCGGGCGCCGGTTGCCGCGCGCGCGCCCC
>CAXICP010000448.1:0-3035 GCA_964022595.1 uncultured Salipiger sp. | reverse complement strand
AACGGGATCGCCTCGGACTTGAAGTAATCCCCGAACGAGAAATTCCCCATCATTTCAAAGAACGTATGGTGCCGCGCGGTATAGCCCACGTTGTCCAGATCGTTGTGCTTGCCGCCCGCGCGCACGCATTTCTGCGCCGAGGTGGCGCGCTTGTAATCGCGCGTCTCGACCCCGGTGAACAGGTTCTTGAACTGCACCATGCCGGAGTTCGCGAACATCAGCGTGGGATCGTTGCGCGGCACGAGCGGGCTGGAGGGAACCACCTGGTGGCCCTGCTTTTCAAAATAGCCCAGGAAAGTTGAGCGGATGTCGTTCAGGCTCGTCATGATCGTCCTTGGCAGGCTGGCAATTTCGGGTTTCGAACGGGTGTAGCCCCATGCCCGCCATCTGTCCATCGTCTGTCCGCCGCGCCGCGCGCAAAAGCCACGCGGGCGATTGGGGCTTTACGCAGCGGCGCGCGGCGCCCACGCTGCGCCGATCCCCGGTGGAGAGCGCGCCTTGAGCCTGACATTTTCGCGTCACGAATTTTCCTGCCGGCTGCAACTGGCGCAAGGCCGCATGGCACGCGACGGCATCGCCGCGATCCTGCTGACGCAAGAGCCGGACATCCGCTATTTCTCGGGGTTTCTCACGCGGTTCTGGGAAAGCCCCACGCGCCCCTGGTTCCTGGTGCTGCCCGCCGCTGGCCAGCCCGTCGCGGTGATCCCGGAAATCGGGCGCGCCCTGATGGCGCGCGGCCCGGTGCAGGATATCCGCACCTGGCTTTCGCCCGTCTGGCCGATACCCGGCGCGCGCTGGCGCCCCCGGGCGAGCGGCTGGGCGTGCCGATGGGGCGCGAGACGGCGCTGCGCATGCCGCTGTCTGGCTGGGACCGGCTGCGCCGCCTGCTTGACCGCAAGGTGGTGGATGTGGCGGCCCTGCTGCGCGCGCAGCAGATGGTGAAATCCCCGGCCGAGATCGCCCTGATCGAAACCGCCTGCGCCATCGCCGGGCGCGCGTTTGCCCGCGTGCCTTCCATCGCCCACCCCGGCGTGCCGCTGGACGCGGTGTTCCGCCGCTTTCAGGCGCTGTTGCTGGAAGAGGGCGCCGATTGCGTCGCCTATATCGCCGGCGCGGCGCAACCGGGCGGGTATGATGATGTCATCTCGCCCGCAGGCCCCGCACCGCTACAGCGCGCGGACGTGCTGATGCTGGACACCGGCGCGGTGCATCAGGGGTATTTCTGCGATTTCAACCGCAACTGGTCGCTTGGCGCCCCCGCGCCCGAAATCGCCGAAGCCCATCGCATCCTGCATGATGCCGCCCTTGCCGCTGCCGCCATCGCCCGCCCCGGCGCCATCATGGCGGACCTGCACGCCGCCATGATGGCCGTGCTTGAACCACGCGCGGCGGGGCCGGTGCGGGGGCGGCTGGGGCACGGGCTGGGCATGCGCCTGACCGAACCGCCCTCGCTGATCCCGGCCGATCGCACGCAGCTGCGCCCCGGCATGGTGCTCACGCTGGAACCGGCGCTGCCCCTGCCCGGCGGCAAGCTGATCGTGCACGAGGAAAACATCGCCATCACCGCCGACGGGCCGCGATGGCTCAGCCCGCCTGCCCCGCGCGAAATTCCCCGGATCTAGAGGTTCAGCGCCTCGTGCACCCGGGCGGCGAAATCATCGCCGCGCTGTTCGAAATTGTCGTATTGGTCGAAACTGGCCGCCGCGGGGGCCAGCAGCACCACCTCGCCCGGCTGCGCCTCGGCGCTGGCGCGGGCCACGGCGCTGGACATGTCGGTGCAGATCTCGGCTTCGATTCCGGGCAGGCCAAGCGCGAAATTCGCCGCCTCGCGCCCGATGACATAGGCCTTGACCACATTCGCAAGCCCCGGTGCAAGCCCGCCCAGCCCGCCGTCCTTCATCAACCCGCCGCAGACCCAGCGGATGCGCGAAAACGCCTGCAATGCCTTCAATGCGGCATCCACATTGGTCGCCTTGCTGTCGTTGACATACTGCACCCCGCCCGCCTCGGCGACGATCTGGCTGCGGTGGGGCAGACCCTGGAAACTGTGCAGGGCAGCCTCGATCACCCGCGGTGGCACGTTCAGCGCGCGCGCGGCGGCATAGGCCGCGCAGGCGTTCTGGTGGTTGTGCGCCCCCGGCAGCCCCCGCACCGCGCGCAGATCGACCGATGCCACCTGCCGGCCCTTGCGCGTCTCGCTCAGGAATCCCTTGCGCGCGAAAACATCCCAGCCCGGCCCGCCCAGCTTGCGTCCCGAAGACACGCGGATCACCCGCGCATCCTCGCGCGCCTCCATCAGCTGGTTCGCCAGAAAGCGCCCCTCGGGCTCGTCCACGCCGACGATGCAGCGGTCCGGCCCCCCTTCCGCGAACAGCCGGCGCTTGGCGGCGAAATACCCGCCCATGCCGCCGTGCCGGTCCAGATGGTCCGGCGTGAGGTTGGTGAACACCGCCACGTCCGGCGTCAGCGCCCGCGCCAGATCGGTCTGGTAGCTGGACAGTTCCAGCACCACGACCCCGCCTTCGCCTGGCGGGTCGATGTCCAGAACGCCCCGCCCGATATTGCCCGCAAGCTGGCTGTCGCGCCCCGCTTCAGTCAGGATGTGATGGATCAGCGCCGAGGTGGTGGACTTGCCGTTCGATCCGGTCACCGCCACGACCTTGGGCGGCTGGTCGAAATCGTCCCACTCGCCCGACCCGAGCGAGCGGAAGAACAGCCCGATGTCGTTGTCCACCGGAACGCCCGCATCCCAGGCGGCGGCGATCACCGCGTTCGGCGCCGGATACAGATGCGCGATGCCGGGGCTGACCACCAGCCAGTCGATGCCGTCAAAGCCGCCGGGGCGCGCAAGGTCGCGAATTTCGAACCCCTCGGCGCCGGCCTTGTCGCGCGCGGCGGGATTGTCATCCCAGCACAGCGGGATCGCGCCGCCCGTGCGCAGCGCGCGCGCCGCCGAAAGCCCCGAGCGCCCCAGCCCAAGCACCGCCACCATCTTGCCGTCGTCGAGCATGAACGGCTCTGCCGCGCGCAGCAAT
>CAXICP010000447.1:0-3037 GCA_964022595.1 uncultured Salipiger sp. | reverse complement strand
GAACGCCGCGGCGCGCTGGGCGGCCCCGAACTTGCCATTGTCGATGGGTGAAAGCTCTCCGGTCATGACGGTCTCCTCGATTCCCCGTGTCTGGCGGCCTTATACGGGCCGCCCCGCCATCGCGCGATAGCGGATTCGCCGCGCGGGGGCCGAAAATCCCGCGCCGGGGCCGCGCCGCCCCGGGCGCGCGGCAGGTGAAATCCCCGCCCCGACCTTGCGCCGCGCGCCGTTCCTTGCCACAGGGGCGCCATGACCAGCCAATATGCCCCCCCGCAGGGCGAGATTCCCGTCCTGCACCACGACCACGAACTGCTGGTGGTCGACAAGCCCGCCGGGCTGCTGTCGGTGCCGGGCAAGGGCCCCGAGCTTGCCGATTGCCTGATCGCCCGGCTGGAACGGATCTTTCCCACGGTGCGGCTGGTGCATCGGCTGGACCGCGACACGTCGGGGGTGATGCTGTTCGGGCTGACCGAACATGCACAGCGCCACCTGGGCCGGCAGTTCGAGGAACGGCGCACGAAAAAGACCTATGTCGCGCGCCTGCACGGGCGTCTTGCGCCCAAGGTCGGCACGGTGGACCTGCCCCTGATCGTCGACTGGCCCAACCGGCCCCTGCAAAAGGTCTGCCACGAGACGGGAAAGCCCGCGATCACCGACTGGCGCGTCACCAGGGCGTCGGATACCGAAACCCGCGTCAAGCTTTACCCCCTGACCGGGCGCAGCCACCAGTTGCGGGTCCACATGCTTTCGCTGGGGCATCCGATCATGGGCGATCCGTTCTATGCGCCCGATCACGCGGCGGATTTCCCGCGCATGATGCTGCATGCCGAGGAATTGCGCCTGCACCACCCCGATGGCGGCGCGGGCGTCAAGTTTCGCGCCAAGGCCCCGTTCTGACCCACCGCGCGCATGGCGTGCGAAAGGCGCAGTACGCGCCTTTCGCGGTGTCAGTTCAGCGCGTCACTCGGCCGCCCAGCCGCTGACGGCCTTCACCTCAAGAAAGTCGTGAATCCCAAGGATTCCCGCCTCGCGACCATTGCCCGACTGTTTCATCCCGCCAAAGGGCGCCCCGGGGGCGCGGCTCTTGCCGTTCATCTCGACCATGCCCGAGCGCAGCTGGCGCGCCAGCCGGCGACGGCGTTCAGGGTCGGTGGATTGCACGTAGTTGGTCAGGCCATAGGGCGTGTCATTTGCCACTTCGACCGCTTCGGCTTCGGTTTCGAACTTCATGATCGACAGCACCGGGCCAAAGATTTCCTCGCGCGCGATGGTCATGTCCGGGGTCACGTCGGCAAAGACGGTGGGGCGCACGTAAAAGCCCTTGTTGAAGCCCTCGGGCCGGCCGGGGCCGCCCGCGACAAGCCGCGCGCCTTCCTTGATGCCGGTTTCGATCAGCGCCTGGATCTTGCCGTACTGCACCGCGTTCACCACCGGGCCGATGTGCTTGCCCTCTTCCGACGGCGCGCCGACCGCAACCGATTGCGCCACCTGCGCCGCCTCGTCGACGACGCGGTCATAGACCCCCGCTTGGACCATCATGCGCGAGGGCGCGTTGCAGCTTTGCCCCGAATTCTGCATCATGTGCAGCACGCCGCGCCGCACGGCGGTGTCATCCGCATCGGCAAAGATCAGGTTGGCCCCCTTGCCGCCCAGTTCCAGGTGCACCCGCTTGAGCGTTTCCGCCGCCGTCTTCGAAATGGCGCGCCCGGCGCGGGTCGATCCGGTAAAGCTGACCATGTCCACGTCCGGGTGGCCCGACAGCTGCGTGCCCACGCCCACGCCATCGCCATTCACAAGGTTGAACACGCCCTTGGGAAAGCCCGCCTCGTCCATCATCTCGGCGAAAAGCAGCGCCGAGAGCGGCGATTCCTCGGACGGCTTGAGCACCATGGTGCAGCCCGCCACCGCCGCCGCCCCGACCTTGAGCGTGACCTGGTTCATCGGCCAGTTCCACGGCGTGATCAGCGCGCAGACGCCCACCGCCTCGTGGATCATGCGGGTGTCGGGGAAGGCTTCGGAAAACGGCTTGTCGAATTCGAACGATTTCGCCGCGTCGATGAAATTCTTCAGATGAAAGCTGCCCGCCCCCACCTGGCTGCTGCGCGACAGGGCGATGGGCGCGCCCATTTCCAGCGTCATGGCCTGCGCCATCTCTTCGGCGCGCGCCGCGTAGACCTGCAGCAGCTTTTCGACCAGCGCGATGCGCTCGGGCACCGGCGTCGCCATCCAGCCCGGCAGCGCGCGCCTGGCGGCGGCCACGGCGGCATCCGTATCCGCCTGATCGCCCAGCGAGATCACCGCGCAGGGATCTTCGGTGGCCGGGTCGATCACCTGGTGGTCGCGTGCGGCGGCGGGGTCGACCCAGGCACCGTCGATGTAGAACTGACGCTTTTCGATCATGTCGTTTCTCCGTTCGTCTGACCGCGGGTAGAATTTGATCAAATTCCGCCGCTCGGCGACACACTGTCACTGCGGCCCGCCGACCGCAAGCGTGGGCCTTGCGCTTGGGGTTTCGGGCTGTATCTAATCGCGCAACATCAAAGCCGACCGGTTTCCACAGGAAAGGAAGACATCATGGCTCTGCGCATCAACGACGAGATCCCGAACCTTCACGTCACCACCGACCTTGGCGAATACGACCTGCACGACTGGATCGGCGACGACTGGGCGATCTTTTTCTCGCACCCCAAGGATTTCACCCCCGTCTGCACCACCGAATTCGGCGCCGTCGCGCAGCTTGCCGATGAATGGGCCAAGCGCGGCACCAAGGTGATGGGCATTTCCGTGGACGGCGTCGCCGAACATGAAAAATGGAAGGGCGACATCGAATCCACCTCCGGCGCCAAGGCCGGTTTCCCGATCATCGCCGATGACGGGCTCGAGGTCGCCAAGGCGCTCGACATGCTGCCCGCCGAAGCCTACCTGCCCGACGGGCGCACCCCCGCCGACAGCGCCACCGTGCGGTCGGTGTTCATCGTCGCGCCCAACAAGAAGGTGCAGCTGATGATGACCTACCCCATGTCCGTAGGCCGCAACT
>CAXICP010000446.1:0-3044 GCA_964022595.1 uncultured Salipiger sp. | reverse complement strand
CCCCGGCGCGTTAGCGCTTGCGCCCGGGCGCGTTTGCCCGTATAGGCGCGCCCACGAACCCCGCAGGCGGGGTCGGGCCTTCGGGAGAGACATCCCCGTCGCGTCCACCGGTTGCCCCATCTGGGTCAAACCCCCGCCGAGGATATGAAACCGGAAAGGATAGACGGACATGGCTCTTCCTGAGTTCAACATGCGCCAGCTGCTTGAAGCAGGCGTTCACTTTGGCCACCAGACGCAGCGCTGGAACCCCCGCATGGGCGAGTTCATCTACGGCGCGCGCAACGGCATCCACATCATGGACCTGACGCAGACCGTCCCGATGCTGGACGCTGCCCTGAACGCCATCCGCGACACCGTCGCGCGTGGCGGTCGCGTTCTGTTCGTCGGCACCAAGCGCCAGGCTGCTCAGCCCATCGCCGACGCCGCCGAGAAATGCGCGCAGTACTACATGAACCACCGCTGGCTGGGCGGCACGCTGACCAACTGGCAGACCGTCTCGCAGTCGATCCAGCGTCTCAAGACCATCGACGAGCAGATGGAATCCGGCGCCGAAGGCCTCACCAAGAAAGAGCGCCTGCACATGGAACGCGACCAGGCCAAGCTTCAGGCTTCGCTGGGCGGCATCCGTGACATGGGCGGCGTTCCCGACATGCTGTTCGTCATCGACGTCAAGAAAGAGGCGCTCGCGATCCTCGAAGCCAAGAAGCTGGGTATCCCGGTCGTCGCCATCGTCGACACCAACTGCTCGCCCGACGGCATCGACTACATCATCCCCGGCAACGACGACGCCGCACGCGCCATCGCCCTTTATTGCGATCTGGTGAGCCGTGCCGCGCTGGACGGCATGACCGGCCAGATGGAAGCCGCCGGCGTCGATCTTGGCGCGCTTGAAGAAGCGCCCGCCGAAGAACTGCTGGCCGGCGCGCAGCAATAAGCCCCATGTGCCGCGCGGGCCGGTCCCGCGCGGCGCTGTCGCGAAAGCGTCACGCAAGCATGACATGAGCGGCAAGGCCCGGGGCAGGGCCGGCCGCACCGAACCATTCGAGAGGGAGCCACGACGATGGCGATCACTGCTGCACAGGTGAAAGAACTGCGCGAAATGACCGGCGCAGGCATGATGGATGCCAAGAAGGCGCTGACCGAAACCGACGGCGACATGGAAGCTGCCGTCGACTGGCTGCGCACCAAGGGTCTTGCCAAGGCCGCCAAGAAATCCGGCCGCACCGCCGCCGAGGGCCTCGTGGCCGTCGAAGTCGTCGGCAACACCGGCGTCGCCGTCGAGGTGAACGCCGAGACCGACTTCGTCGCCAAGAACGCCGAATTCCAGGAAATGGTCGCGGGAATCGCCAAGGCCGCTGCCGGTGTGGACAGCGTCGAAGCGCTGGCCGATGCCGACATGGGCGGCAAGAAGGTTTCCGAGGTCATCACCGACAAGATCGCCAAGATCGGCGAGAACATGACCCTGCGCCGGATGGCCAAGGTCGAAGGCGAAACCGTCGCGACCTACGTGCACAACGCCGCAGCCGATGGCCTGGGCCAGATCGGCGTGATCGTTGCGCTGAATGGCGGCGACGAAGCCTTCGGCAAGCAGATCGCGATGCATGTCGCGGCTGCCGACCCGCGCCCGCAGGCCCTGAACGCAGACGAGCTGGACCAGTCCATCGTCGAGAAAGAGCGTCAGGTCCAGATCGACATCGCGCGCGAATCCGGCAAGCCCGAAGCCGTCATCGAGAAGATGATCGAAGGGCGCATGAAGAAATTCCTCGCCGAGATTACGCTGCTGAACCAGGCCTTCGTGATCAACCCCGACGTGACCGTCGAGCAGGCCGCCAAAGAGGCCGGCGCGACCATCGTGGGCTTCGTGCGCATGCAGGTCGGTGAAGGCATCGAAAAGGAAAAGGAAGATTTCGCAGCCGAGGTGGCCAAGGCCGCGCAGGGCTGACCTGTCTTCCTGCTTGATTCCGGCGCAGGCGTCGGGATCGCTGTGACGAAACGCGACGGAGCCGCCCCTGAGGGCGGCTCCGTTTCCTTTTCCGGTACCCCGTCATTTGGGGATGGTTTCAGGGGCCCGGATTGGGCGGTGCCGGCTCCGGTTTGCACCGGAAGGCCCCAGCGCCCCCGGAAATCGCGGGGGATAGGCCCTCATGGTCCCAATGGCAAAAGCCACCACTCACGGAACGTCCCACAGACTGGCAATTTTGAACCGTCCGGAAAAGGGCCCGAACCCGGTCCGGGCCGTAATTTCGGAAATTCTTCGTTTTGAGGGGGTTAATTTCGGAAGTTCAAAGCCGGGCGAAAGAAATCCGAAAGCCCAAACGCCCCTGATCGGCGCATTTTCATGCCATCAGGGGCGACTCGACCGCCCGATTCAGCTCCGCCGTTCAAAGGCCATCAGGTGCACGGGCAAATTCATCCACGCGTTTCCAGGTGGCTTTTCATCGCGTCCATGGCCAGCGTGTAACCACGCGCACCGAACCCGCAGATGACACCGACCGACACGCGGGCGATGTAGCTCAGATGGCGAAATTCCTCACGCGCATGGACATTCGAAAGATGCAGCTCGATCGCGGGGATCTCGGCCGAGCTGATCGCATCCATGAGCGCGACAGAGGTGTGGGTATAGGCGCCGGCGTTCAGGATCAGCCCGTCAAGCCGTCCGCGCGTGCCGTGGATGGCATCGATCATGGCGCCTTCGTGGTTGCTTTGGGCGAATTCGACGGTGACGCCGATCTTCGCCGCGTGCTCCTGGCACATCGCCTCGACATCGGCGAGGGTCGTGCGCCCGTAAACTTCGGGCTGGCGCGTGCCAAGCAGGTTGAGGTTCGGGCCATTGAGGATGAGAATGCCGGTCATGTCTGTCGTCCTTGCGCTGTCTTGCGCCAGTTATCGCTGCGGGCGGGGATATGTCCAGAATGCAGGGTGATACGGGCCGTTCCACGGCTCATTTGGTCAGATAATCTACATAATACTGATTATAGGGTAGTTGGAAGTGTAGCCGCAAAGCTAAAATGTCACCCATGAGCAATTCAGGAATGTCACTCTCC
>CAXICP010000445.1:0-3051 GCA_964022595.1 uncultured Salipiger sp. | reverse complement strand
GCTACCATGCTGGATTCACGAGATGAATCCCTTACAGGATTTGTGCAACAGAGCCAGGCTGCAAAGAAAACAGGGGAGGAGACAGCAACATTGACCGCGTCATAGACAACGACGCATAACTGAGGGCGGGTCAAATCTCGGTGAAAATACCGGGTCAGTTCTCAGTGACAATCAACAGGAAAGATGATCCTTTCGTGAAAACCCTCGACGACTGACACCGGTCGTATCCAGCAACCAGGACTTCATGGCCCGCCTCTTCGAGGCGGGCGTTTTCGTGGAAGACGCCAGTCCATCTACGATGGAAAGAGATCAAAAATAGTTTGTGCAGACTAAGTCTTTCTTGCGCACGGTATTGCTTTCGATTCGTTTTTGACGTCCTGCAACATGCTGTTTTGTGTATTTTTAAGCCGTCATTTTGCGGACGGTTTTCGGTTTGCGCAGACATTCCCTTTCATTGGCAGCCCCACCCGTGGGTCAGAAATCTTCCCACATGTCGGCGTCTGATCCGACGGCTTTCTTCATTGGCGCGGGGGCCGGTTCGGCCGGGGCTTCGAAGCCGCCCGCGTCGGTCAGGATTTCCGCGACAGGCACCGATACCGGCGTCACTTCGCCCAGGTTGCCGTTCGCCGAGTCCGCCGATCCGAACCGGTTGAGCTGTTCGGTCAGACGGTCCGCTTCGCTGCTAAGCTGCTGGCTTGCCGAGCTGGTTTCGCCGACCATCGCGGCGTTCTGCTGGGTGACCTTGTCCAGTTCAGCAACCCCGACGTTGATTTCCTGCAGCCCGGATGCCTGTTCCTTGGCGGCCGAGGCGATTTCGCCCACCATGGCGGACACCTCGGTCACGTAGCGCACGATGTCGGCAAGCGTCTCGCCGGTCTGTTCCACCAGCTGGCCGCCATCCTTCACCTGCTGCGAGCTGTTCTGCACCAGCGCCTTGATCTCTCGCGCCGATTCCGAGGCGCGCTGCGCCAGCGAGCGGACTTCGGATGCGACGACCGAGAACCCCTTGCCCGATTCGCCCGCCCTTGCCGCTTCGACTCCGGCGTTGAGCGCCAGCAGGTTGGTCTGGAAGGCGATGTCGTCGATCACGCCGATGATCTGGGTGATCTGGTCCGAGGATGCGGAAATCGAGCTCATCGCCGCCAGGGCGCGCTGCATGACCTCTCCGCCCTCTTCGGCGCGGCGGCGGCCGTCTCCGGCGCGCTTGTCGGCTTCGTCGGCGCGCTGCGCGGCGGCCTTGACGCTGCTGGACATCTCTTCAAGCGCGGCGGCGGATTCTTCAAGCGTTGCGGCCTGCACTTCCGAGCGGCGGGACATTTCCGAAGACATGCCCGACAGTTCCCGCGAATTGCGGTGCACCATGGCAGCCGATTCGCGCAGCGAGCTGATCAGATCGCCGATGCGTTCGGCCAGATTGTTGAAATCGGAACAGATCTTGGCGTATCCGTCACCCAGATCGCGCCATTCCGACGGATCCAGCGCGCCGCTGATCTTGCCCTTGGACAGCTCGCCCATGGCCGCGCTCAGCGCATCGAAAAGAGCAACCCGGCGTTCGTTCGCGACCCGTTCATGGGCCATCGCCGCATCCGCCTTGGACAGCGAATCGCGCAGATGTTCCAGATTGCGCGAGATCACCCCCGCCTCGTCGCCGCGATCGGTTCCGCCGATTTCGAAATCGAACTTGCCTTCGGCCAGGGTCTGGACATCCTCGGCGGCGCGGACCAGCGGACGCGAGATCACCTTGCCGAAGATGAACACCATGACCAGCGCAAGCCCGGTCGATGCGGTCAGCGTGATCAGAAGGGTGATCTTGGAACTGTCCACGCTGGCGGCGGTGGCCATTTCGGTGTCGGCGGCCATGACGCGGGTCGCTTCCTGCATCGAATCCACCTGAGAAATCAATTCGTTGATCCCTTCGAACACCACCATCGCATCGGCGCGAAGCTTCGGCGCAAAGGCGCCTTCGGCGTTCCAGTCCAGCGACGGGGCCCGCGCGGCAAGCGCCTCGATCCCGGCGACAACCTCGGCCAGGCGGTCGGCGTATTCAAGGTTCAGCGCCCGATCGACGGTGGGATCGGTGAAATTCTTGCTTTGCTCGGCGATCACCTCGGTCACTTCGGCGAAGTTGCCGACCATGCCCGCGATGCCCGCCTGATCGCCATTGGCGAATTCAAGCACGTTGACCCGCGCCTGTTCCATGTCTTCGCGAAGCAGGGCGATTGTCTCGTTCTGGTGCATGGTGTCGAAGGTGAAATCGACCTCGGTCGCGACCTTGCCCTGAACGATCCATGTCCAAACCCCGCTTATGAAAAGCAACGAAGCAAACGCCATACCCAGCGCCATGACTTGCGTACGAATGGGAAATTTTTTCATCTGATATGTCTTTCGCTCATGCTTCGTCGGAAAGGTTCGCCGAATGAGCTAACAGGGATCCGTAAACATTCCCTTCGCGATTGCTTGCGTTTTAAGCAGATATCCGCGCCCGCTGCACCGCCAGGATGCCCAAGGTGACGATTCCCACGCCGACGGCGTCCCAGATCCCCATGGGTTCGGAAAGAAGCAGCGCGGCGATTCCCACCCCGAACACCGGGTTCAGGAAATGGAAGGTCGCGGCCCGCGTGGCGCCGATCCGGTTCACCAGCAGCACCCAGACGAAGGTCGCCGCCACGCCGGGCACGATCACCGTATAGGAAAAGGCCGCCAGCAGCTGCCAGGACATGTCGACCTGAAAGGTTTCGAACCCCAGCGCCAGCGGCCACAGCAGCGCGCTGCCCACCAGCATCTGAAGCCCGACGATCATCATGATGTTGCCGCCCCCGATCGCGCCGCGCACCGACAGCGTCGCGACCGCCAGCGACAGCACGCCGCCGACGCACAGCGCGATGCCGACCGGGTCGGCCCCGCCCGACAGCCGCGCGCCCATGATGATCGCGACCCCCGCCACGCCGGCGGCAAGGCCCACGTAGCCGATCGGCTTCATTCGCTCTTTCAGCCAGAGCCAGCTGGCCAGCGCCACGACCAGCGGCATGGCCGAGGCGATGATCGAGGCAA
>CAXICP010000444.1:0-3055 GCA_964022595.1 uncultured Salipiger sp. | reverse complement strand
TCCATCTGCTGGACGCATTACGAGAAAAAGGTCTTTCATCCATGCCGGTCGTCGTTGTCGAATCCCCTGCCAAGGCCAAGACAATCAACAAGTATCTGGGGTCCGACTACACCGTTCTCGCGTCTTACGGGCATGTTCGGGACCTGCCGGCCAAGGACGGTTCGGTCGATACGGACAATGAATTCGACATGACTTGGGAAATCGCAAACGATTCCCGCAAGCATGTGTCTGCCATCGCCGAGGCGCTGAAAACCGACAACGCCCTGATCCTCGCGACCGACCCCGACCGCGAGGGCGAGGCGATCTCGTGGCACCTCAAGGAGGCGCTTACCAAGCGGCGGTCGATCAAGAAGGACACCGCCGTCAGCCGCGTGACCTTCAACGCGATCACCAAGGCCGCCGTCACCGAGGCGATGAACAACCCGCGCGAGATCGACGCGCCGCTGGTCGAGGCCTATCTTGCCCGCCGGGCGCTGGACTACCTTGTGGGGTTCAACCTGTCGCCGGTGCTGTGGCGCAAGCTGCCCGGCGCGCGCAGCGCGGGGCGGGTGCAATCGGTCTGCCTGCGGCTTATCGTCGAACGCGAGATGGAAATCGAAGCCTTCGACGCGCGCGAATACTGGCAGGTCAAGGCGCTGCTGACCACGCCGCGCGGTCAGGATTACGAGGCACGCCTCACGCTGCTGGGCGGACGCAAGCTGGACCGGTTCGACATTCCCAACGCCACCGAGGCCGAGCTTGCGGTGCAGGCCGTCACCTCGCGCAAGCTGAAGATCGACAGCGTCGAGGCGCGGCCCGGCACGCGCAACCCCTCGGCGCCCTTCATGACCTCGACCCTGCAGCAAGAGGCGTCGCGCAAGTTCGGCATGGGCGCGCGGGCCTGCATGAACGCGGCGCAGCGGCTCTACGAGGCGGGGCACATCACCTACATGCGGACCGACGGGATCGACATGGCGCCCGAGGCGATCAGCGCCTGCCGCGACGCCATCGCCGACCGCTACGGCAAGAATTACGTGCCCTCCAGCCCGCGGATCTACAAGAACAAGGCCAAGAACGCGCAGGAAGCGCACGAATGCATCCGCCCGACCGACATGACCCGCGACGCCGCATCGCTGTCGCTGCGCGAGGATGACCAGCGCAAGCTGTATGACCTGATCTGGAAGCGCACGCTTGCCGCCCAGATGGAAGCGGCGCGGCTGGAACGCACCACCGTCGACATCCGGTCCGAAGACGGGCAGGTCGGCCTGCGCGCCACCGGGCAGGTGGTGCTGTTCGACGGCTTCCTGCGGGTGTACGAGGAAGGGCGCGACGACGTTGCCGAGGACGACGACAACCGCCTGCCGCAGATCATGGAAGGCGAGCCCGCGAAATTCGCCTCGGCCACGCTGCAGGGGCAGTACGACAAGGCGGCCGAACGCGGCGAAGACGTGCTGGACGATGCGCGCCCGGGCATGCAGAAATGCAGCGCCGCCGTGCTGGCAGACAACGGCTCGGTGCTGGCCACCCAAAGCTTCACACAGCCCCCGCCCCGCTACACCGAGGCGACGCTGGTCAAGCGCATGGAAGAGTTGGGCATCGGGCGCCCCTCGACCTATGCCAGCGTCATCACCACGATCCAGGATCGCGAATACGTCCGCAAGGAACAGAACCGCCTGTTCCCCGAGGACAAAGGCCGCATCGTCACGATCTTCCTGCTGAATTTCTTCCGCAAATACGTCGGGTACGAATTCACCGCCGAGCTTGAGAACGAGCTTGACGAGGTGTCGGCGGGCGAGATGGATTACAAGGCCGTTCTGGCCAAGTTCTGGCGCGACTTCTCGGCGGCGATCTCGGAAACATCCGAGCTGCGCATCGCCGAGGTCCTTGACGTGCTGGACGACGCGCTTGCGCCGCGGCTTTATCCCCCGCGCGAAGCCGGCACCGACCCGCGCATCTGCCCCAAGTGCGGGCAGGGCCGGCTGCATCTGAAAACCTCGCGCACCGGCGGCTTCGTGGGCTGTGGCAACTACCCCGAATGCACCTACACCCGCCCCATCGCGGGCGAGGGCGCGGACGGCGAGGAAAAGCTGCTTGGCATGGATGGCGAGGACGAGATCTGGCTCAAGGCCGGGCGGTTCGGCCCCTATGTCCAGCGCGGCGAGCCGACGCCGGAAAACAAGAAACCCCCGCGCGCCTCGCTGCCCAAGAAGGGTGGCGCCTATCTGCCCGGCTGGGCGCCCGATGACATGACGCTGGAAAAGGCGGTCACGCTGCTGACCCTGCCGCGCGTCGTGGGCATGCACCCCGAGGGGGGCGAGATCAAATCGAACCTCGGGCGCTTTGGCCCCTACATCATGCATCAGGCGCCGGACGAGGAAAAACCCGTTTACGTCAACCTCAAGGAATTCCAGGAGGTTTTCGAAATCGGCATGAACCACGCGGTCGAGCTGATCGCGCACAAGCGGGCGAACCCCGGGCGCGGGCGCACCGCCGCCAAGGCGATCCGAGAGATGGGCGATCACCCCGACGGCGGCAAGATCGCCGTGTTCGAAGGCAAGTACGGCCCCTATGTGAAATGGGAAAAGGTCAACGCGACCCTGCCCAAGGATGTCGAACCGGCGGATCTGACGATGGACGTCGCGCTTGAACTTCTCAACGAGAAGGCCGCCAAGAAGGGCGGCAAGAAGCCTGCGGCCAAAAAGGCGACCGCCAAGAAGCCCGCCGCGAAGAAAACCGCCTCGGGCGGGGCGGCCAAAAAGGCGCCCGCGCGCAAGACAGCGGCAAAAAAGCCAGCAGCCAAAACGACTTCCAAGAGCGAATAGTCGAACGCGGGCCTTGCGAAGGCGGCATAGGGCGGCCTTCGTTGACTTTCCTTCTGCAGCGCGGCAACTTGCGCCAGTCTGAGAAGGAGGAGTTTCTCATGAAGAAAGTCTACGGCTCCGCGGCAGAGGCTCTGGATGGGCTGCTGCACGACGGGATGCTGATCGCTGCCGGGGGCTTTGGCCTTTGCGGCATTCCCGAGTTGCTGATCGACGCCATCGTCGATGCCGGCACGAAGGATCTGAACATCGCGTCC
>CAXICP010000443.1:0-3065 GCA_964022595.1 uncultured Salipiger sp. | reverse complement strand
GCCGAGGGCGACGCGCTGGTCGGCGACAAGACGGGGCAGGAAATCACTGCCGACAGCGGCACGCTGACCTATTCCGGCGGCGCGCTGGATGATGCCGAAACCGTGCAAATGGTGATCGGCGCCGATTTCACCTCGTCCAACGAGCAGGTGTTCATCGACAACGTGGAATTCCTGGACACCACCGAAACCGTGGTCGACCCGGAAGCCGAAGCGGTGGAAACCGTGGTCGCCTCGGACGATTTCGCATCATCGGGCCATTGGTGGGACGCGCAATCGGGCGACATGATCAAGGGGCGCACCGACTGGGACGTCAGGAACGGCGAGTTGAACACCGACGGTGACGACGACGGCCAGATCTGGTTCGACAAGGTCGACACCGGCGGCGCAGACAGCAAGATCAGCATGGAAGCGCGCGCCCCGCATACCGAGTATTTCGAAGCCGGCGGCTGGGGCGGCGACAGTCTTCAGGTCTGGGCGCTGGTGGATGGCACCACCTGGGAACATCTTGATACGTTCACCGTCAACGACGCTGGCACGGCGCTGGTCGGGGACAAGACCGGCCAGCAGATCGACGCGGAAAAATCGGCGCTGGAATGGACCGACGGGCTGGAAAACGCCTCGTCGGTGCAGCTTTACATGTATTCGCGGATCACGTCGTCGAACGAGGACATCTATTTCGACAACCTCGCGATTTCGACCATCGACGAGCTGCCGGTCGAGGATGATACCGCCGAAGATTGCGCGCAATACCTGCTGAGCTATGACGATTACGGCAAGCTGGCGCAGGATGCGGAACAGGCCGCGCTTGATGCCTCGGGCGCCGAAGAGGACGACGAAGAGGTGTTCGCCGCCTGACCGGGCCGGGGCTTTTGCCCCTGTTCAGCGCCCCTCGAAATGCGGGGGGCGTTTTTCCAGAAAGGCCACCACGCCTTCCTTGAAATCGCGGGTCTTGCCGCATTCGCCCTGCAGGCGCGATTCCAGCCGCAGCTGGGCGTCCAGATCCGTTTCGAAGGCGCCGCGCAGGGCGATCTTGATCCGGGCGTAGGCTTCGGTCGGGCCGCTGGCAAGATGGTCGGCCCGCGCGCGCCAGGCAGCTTCGAAATCGGCATCGGGTACCGCTTCCCAGATCATGCCCCAGGCGTCGGCCTGTCGCGCGCTGACGCGGTCCGCGAACAGCGCCGCGCCCATGGCTTTCGCCAGCCCCACCTGGCGCGGCAGCGCCCAGGTGCCGCCCGCATCCGGAATCAGCCCGATGCGGGTAAAGGCCTGCATGAAGAACGCGCTTTCAGCGGCGATCACCACGTCATGCACCAGCGCAAGATTCGCCCCCGCGCCCGCAGCCGCCCCGTTGACGGCGGCGATGGTGGGCACCGGGCAATGGGCGATGGCGTTCAGCATCGGTTCGTATTCGTCGCGCAGCACCCGTTCCAGATCCAGGTTCGCGGCGCTTTCGCGGTTGCCAAGATCCTGCCCGGAACAAAAGGCGCGCCCCGCGCCGGTCATCACCACGACCCGCGCCTCGCGCCCGCCCTGCTGCACCGCGTGGGTGATTTCGGCCCTCATCTGGGTGTCCAGCGCGTTCATCACATCAGGGCGCGACAGGGTGATAAGGGCGACGCCGCCGGTCACCTCGTAGCGGATGGTGTCGTAGATCATGCCTGCCCTCCGGCTCTGTGGTCCGCCGCCATCAAACATGCAGCGGACCCGCTTGGCAAAGCGATACGCGGCGTCACATGCGCGCGGACAGCTGGGAGATCAGCGCGCGCGCCTCGGGCGGGGGCGCCTGTTCGCGGCGCAGATAGACCGCGCCGTCGATGGTGCGGCTTAGCAGCCGCGCTTCGATCATGCTGCGCCGGATCTGCGCCGCGTCGCGAAAGGCACAGAGCGTGTCGATGCGCAGGCTGATCTGCCGCTCGTTCATCGGCTCGCGCGCGGGCAGCCGGGCCCAGATCGGCCAGAGGCACAGCATCTGCATCCGGTTGCGCGAGGGAAAGCGGCGCAGCCTGGCCTGGGCGTCGAATTCCCGCAGGGCGCGGACAAGAAGCTGGCGGTCGACCTCGGGCGTGGGAACCGACTGGGCGCGAAGGTGCTGATAGTTGCGATACCCCGCCGCGCGGGCGATCTGGCCCAGCAGTTCAAGATGCGAGGGCGGCGTTTCCAGCCCGGCGTGCAGGCGGCGGGCGAATTGCGACAGGTCGTGAATGGTCAGGGGAATGACGTCACGGCTCATTGGGTCCTCCGGCAATCCGGACACCGCATCCCGAAACCGGGCTCAGAGAGGTCCGCCCTTGTCCCTCGGGTATCCGTCCGGGGGTGAAACCGATGATCAGCGCAGGTTTAGCAAATGGCGGAGCCTGGGTGAACTGCGGACCCTGCCCCGGTCATAGCAGGCCTAGCGCGGGGCGTCGAGTATCTCGCGCAGGCGGGCACGTTCCTCGGGGCTGAGGCTGGCCTCGTCCGGGGCTTCGGCGCGCGAGCGGGCGCGGATATAGACCCCGCCCAGCCCCAGCGCGAAGACGAACAGCAGCGGCCCCGCCGCCCAAAGCAGCCAGTTCCACCCGCCGGTCGTGGGTTGCAGCAACACGAATTCCCCGTAGCGGTCCACGAGATAGGCGATCACCTCTTCGTTGCTGTCGCCCTGCACGATGCGTTCGCGCACCAGAAGCCGCAGATCGCGGGCGAGCGAGGCGTTGGAATCGTCGATGTTCTCGTTCTGGCAGACAAGACAGCGCAGCCCTTGCGAGATTTCCCGCGCCCGCGCTTCCTGCCCGGGGTCGGGCAGCACCTCGTCGGGCAGCACCGCAAGGGCGGGGCCGCAGATCAGCAGCAGGATCATCAACAGCCGTTTCATTCCGCCGGAACCCCCTTTGCGGGCGCAGTTTTGCGCGCACCGGCCGCGACGCGAAAGCGCCTGTCCGACAGGCTGAGCGCGCCGCCGATCGCCATCAGGATCGCGCCGCCCCAGATCCAGTTCGCCAGCGGCTTGAGGTACACGCGCACGGTCCAGCCGCCGCCCTGCTGGGCATCGCCGACCACCACGTAGATGTCGCGCCAGAAACCGCCGT
>CAXICP010000442.1:0-3071 GCA_964022595.1 uncultured Salipiger sp. | reverse complement strand
TGGTGCGAACCTACTACCGCCCAACATGACTGAACCTGAACCGCCCCGCGGCGGCCCGTGGCGGAGCGATCCGCAAATGGCACCCGGGGCACACGGCAACCACAGGCGCTCGCGCGCCGCGAAATGAGGAGAGACCCAAATGAAGGTCGCAAACTCGCTCCGCTCGCTCAAGAAGCGCCATCGCGACTGCCGCGTCGTGCGTCGCAAGGGCCGCGTATACGTGATCAACAAGACCCAGCGCCGGTTCAAGGCCCGCCAGGGCTGAACCTGCTTGCATGTGTCTGCAAAGGCCGCCCCTATGGGCGGCCTTTTGCGTTGGTGCCGCGCCTTTCCAGGCCAGGCTAGCGCGCGGTGATCTCGATCCGGTAGTCCAGCCGCGCGCCGGTCGGGGCGCCGTAATAACCGCCCTCGACCGGCATGGTGTCCTGCTGCGTCGGCGCCGCGCACAGCGCCACGTGGCCATCCCCGACGCGCAGGCCGTGGGTCGGGTCGAACCCCAGCCAGCCCGCCCCGGGAACATGCACCTCGGGCCAGGCGTGCAGGTGGCGCTGCCCGTCGACGCTTTCGGCTTCGGCCTGGTAGCCGCTGACGAAACGCCCCGGCATCCCTATCTGGCGACAGCAGGCCAGGAACAGCACCGCCAGATCGCGGCATGCCCCCTGCGCGCGTTCCAGCGTCTCGTCAGGGCCTTGCGCGAAGCCGGTATCGCGAATCCTGCGGTCGGTCCGCGCGAACAGGCGCTGGGTAAGCGTGTCCAGAAAGGCCAGCGGCGCGGCGCCCGTTTCATGGCGCAGCCCTTCGGCGAAAAGCGCGACGCGGCCCGACACGGCGGGCTGCGCAAGATAGGGCCGTAGCGCCGGTTCCGGCGCCGCCCAGGGCAAGTTCGGCAGGCCTGCGTCATCCGCCCGGGGCGGCGCGCTGGTTTCCACCTCGAAGGTGCTTTCCAGCCTCAGCCGGTCGGTGCGCCCTTCGAAATCCAGCAAGGTCATGAGGTTGCCGTGCGGGTCCGCGACTTCGCGCTGCACGATGGGCGCGGGGTCGGCCAGGATGCTGCGCGCCAGCACCCGCCCGGCATCAGGGCGCGGCGACAACCGCAGGCGATGGGCGCCCAGCGTGACGGGGGTGGCGTAGCTGTAGACCGTTTCGTGCCGGACCTGGAACTTCATGACGCCCTCTGCGCGACCGTGGCACGCCCATTGCTGCACGGACGGGCCGGTCACGCCAGCACGGCCCGCACCATTGGCCGCCAGAGGTCGCGCCCGGGCGCGCGGCGCTCAAAGCCGAGGCACGTCCGCCGCGGTTCCTGCGGCAGTCACCGCCTTGGCAAAGCTGGAAACAAGGTCCGGATCCTTGACCCCGGGCGCCCTTTCGACCCCCGAGGACACGTCAAGCTGGCGCGCGCCGGTCATTTCGATGGCGCGCCCCACATTTTCCGGCGTCAGCCCGCCCGCAAGCATCCACGGGCAGGCCCAGCGACGGCCCGCGACAAGCCGCCAGTCAAAGGCCAGCCCGTTGCCGCCCGGCAGATCGGCGCCCTCGGCGGGTTTCGCATCGACCAGCAGCTGGTCGGCGACGCGGGCATATTCGGCAAGCGCCGGCAGGTCGTCTTCGGACCGCACGCCGACCGCCTTCATCACGGGCAGCCCGTAGCGCTCGCGCACCTGCGCCACGCGTTCGGGGGTTTCGCGGCCGTGAAGCTGCACCATGTCCAGCGGCACCTGCGCAAGGATATCATCCAGCAGCGCATCGTCCGGGTCGACCACAAGGCCCACCTTGGCCAGACCGATGGGCGCCGCCAATGCCATGGCGCGCGCCTCGGTCAGCGTGACATTGCGCGGGCTCTTGGGAAAGAACACGAAGCCCGCGTAGCGCGCGCCGGCTCGTGCCACCGCGTCGACATCCGCCGGGCTGCGCAAACCGCAGATCTTGAAGGAAACCGCGCTCATCCCGCGCCCCCTGCTTGTTGTGGCTTCAAATGGCGCTGCCGAAACCGGCGCGCCGGCAGGTCAGGCGCTGCGATCCAGAATCGCCAGAACCTCGTCCTTGCCCTGGTCGCGTTCGGCCTGGGTCTTCTTGAGCTCACGCTCAAGCTTGCGCAGTTCCGCCTTGCGCTGCTGGGCTTCGGCACGGTGCTTATGCTCGCGCAGCCATTCCCAGACGAAGCCGATCAGCAGGCCGAAGACGATGCCGCCGAAGAACACCAGAAAGACCGGCATCCCGATTCCCAGCTGGAATTGCAGCAGCGACGCAAGCTCGTCGGTCAGCAGCCGAAGCTCGACCATCGTGCGGTTGGCCATCGCGATGGCGACCAGCACCACGGCAAGCACCGCAAGGAACGCATAACGAATGTAACCCATGTTCTGTTCTTACTTCCCGTTCAGCCGATCGCGCAAAAGTTTGCCCGTCTTGAAGAAGGGCACATGCTTTTCCTCGACCTCAACCGCCTCGCCGGTCCTCGGGTTCCGCCCGAGACGCGCATCGCGCTGCTTTACCGAAAAGGCCCCGAAACCGCGCAGCTCGACCCGGTTGCCCGCGGCCATGGCGTCGGTGATTTCCTCGAAGATCGTGTTCACGATCCTCTCGACGTCCCGCTGGTAGAGATGCGGGTTTTCTTCCGCGATCTTCTGGATCAATTCCGATCTGATCATCTCACCATCCCCTCACAGGCGCCTTCCCGCGCCTTTCCGTTGTACGACACTTGCACAAATCCTGCCAAACGGAAACCGGGCGATCACGGGGAAAAGCATTCCTTGGCAGCGGTTTGCCGCCCCCGGCGTGAGGATCGGCGCCGCTGGGGCGGCTTTGCCCGGATGCGGGCGCCCCGGGGGGCGCGATCGGCGCCGGCCCCGGCATGCGCGATTCGCGCGGCGCGCCGGCGCCTTGCCCCGTCGCAGCGCCATCGCAAGGACAACGCCGCCCAAAGAAAAAGGGGCCCGAAGGCCCCTTTCCCACCGATCCGAAACCGGATCAGAGTCAGTTGTCGCCCTTGAGCGCGGCGCCAAGGATGTCGCCAAGCGATGCACCCGAATCCGACGAGCCGTACTGTTCCACGGCTTCTTTCTCTTCCGCGA
>CAXICP010000441.1:0-3073 GCA_964022595.1 uncultured Salipiger sp. | reverse complement strand
GCGCCGGATCACGATTCGACCATGTCGCCCGAATCCCCCAGCAGCGACGGTTCGCGCCGCGCGGGGCATCCAGCCCGGGGGCAGATGCGGCAGGTGACGCCGACCTCTTCGGGGATGTCCGGCGCGCGGGGCTGGGCCTGCGCAATCATCATGTGCGCCTCGAACACCGGGTCGCGGTTGATCTGCGGCGGCCCCGAGGGCTGGGCAAAGGCGATCGCGGTGACCGCGCCGCTTTGGCGCCCGGCAGAGCGCAGCACCCGCGACAGCACCGACATCGGGCGCGACAGCGCGGCGAACAACGGCCACAGCGGGCAATCGGCGCCGAAACGCGGGATCGGGAAATCGGGCAAGGGCTTGCGGAACAGGAACACGCCCGACGCATCGCAGATCGCCAGCCCCACCTGCCCGCAGGGCGCATCGGGCGGAAGCGTCGCAAGGCGGCGCATGGCCCGCGCCGGATCGGTGCCGAAATGCCGGGCCAGTGCCAGCGGATCGGTTCCCGTGGTGGTCACGACTTCCAGCACCCGGCCCAGCGGCATCGCCGCCGCATCCGCCGCATACCGCGTAAGCATGCGCACCAGCAGCGCCCGCGCGGTCACCGACAGATGCCCGCCCATCCGTTCGGCCACCGCCCCCGGGGCAAGCCCCGCGTCGATCGCCGCGACGTGGTAATCCGCCCCCTCGAGCAGCTTGTCGACCTCTTCCTGGGGCGTGCCGCTTTCGGCGGCGGCCTTGTCCTCGGCTTCCAGGTAGGACGCGATGGACCGGCTGGTTTCGGCCAGGCGGGCGCTGTCCTCGTAGATGTTGCGGTGAAAGCGGCGGCGCCATTCGGGGTCGATATCGCCCGGTTCGGCCAGGATCGACGCGGTCGAGCGGATCGACGTCACCGTCGACAGCATCTCGTGCAGTGCATCGGCAAGATGGGGGTCATGCGCCAGCCGGTCCGACAACGCCTCGACGGACCGTTCCAGCGTTTCGACCCGCGCCCGGCTGCTGGCCAGCAGGCGCGCCCAGCCGGGAAACCGCCCGGCGAATTCGTCCAGCCGGTCAAGTTCGGCGCCGCTTTCGCGGGCATGCAGCGCGGCCTCGCGCAGGCTTGCGATCAGCGCGGCCTCGGCGCCCTCGGTCAGGACGGACGGTTCGACCCCCAGGATCTCGGCCAGATCAAGCAGCAACTTTCCGCCGATTCTGCGCCTGTTGTGTTCGATCAGGTTGAGGTACGAGGCAGAGATTTCGGCCCGGCGGGCAAGCTCGGCCTGCTTCATCCCAAGGATGATGCGCCTTTCGCGGATTCGCGATCCGGTCAGCGTGTCGCGTGCCATGTCGCTTTATCCCGTCCTTTCAACGTCTTTCTGCATCGCAGTATAAGTTACTTTACAGATCACGATAGAGAATTGTTCAGTCGTTGACAAAAAAATCCCGCATGGGAAAGCAGTTGTTGATCGGTTTACCTATCGCGGCGGATACTGGTTTTGCACAGGAGAGTGCAGGTGCCGCCGCGGAAGAGGAGCCCGGCAGCGCGTTTTCAAAATTCGGGAGGAACTCCATGTCCAAGTCGACTCTGTCGCGTCGCGGGCTGCTGAAGACGGGTGCCATCGGCACCGCCGGTCTCGCGGTACCGACGATCTTTACCGCAAGCTCGGCGCGCGCCTTCACCAACGCCCCCTCGGGCGGATCGGTCACGCTGGGCTTCAACGTGCCCCAGACCGGCCCCTATGCCGACGAAGGCGCCGACGAGCTGCGCGCCTATGAACTGGCGGTCGAACACCTGAACGGCGGCGGCGACGGCGGCATGCTCAACACCTTCAGCTCGAAGGCGCTGGATGGCGTGGGCATCAACGGCCACAAGGTCGAATACGTGACCGGCGACACCCAGACCAAATCGGACGCCGCGCGCGCCTCGGCCAAGTCGATGATCGAAAAGGACGGCGCCATCATGATCACCGGGGGGTCGTCCTCGGGCGTCGCGGTGGCCGTGCAGGGGCTGTGCCAGGAAGCGGGCGTCATCTTCATGGCGGGCCTGACCCATTCCAACGACACCACCGGCAAGGACAAAAAGGCCAACGGGTTCCGCCACTTCTTCAACGCCTACATGTCCGGCGCGGCGCTGGCGCCCGTGCTGGCCAAGCAATACGGCACCGACCGCAAGGCCTATCACCTGACGGCCGACTACACCTGGGGCTGGACCCAGGAGGAATCGATCAAGGCCGCGACCGAAGCCATGGGCTGGGAAACCATCGAGGCGGTCAAGACCCCACTCGCCCAGACAGATTTCTCGTCCTACATCGCGCCGGTGCTGAATTCGGGCGCCGACGTGCTGATCCTGAACCACTACGGCGGAAACATGGTGAACTCGCTCACCAACGCCGTCCAGTTCGGGCTGCGCGAGAAGATGGTCAACGACAAGCAGTTCGAAATCGTCGTGCCGCTGTTCTCGCGCCTGATGGCACGCGGCGCGGGCGAAAACGTCAAGGGCATCCTGGGGTCGACCAACTGGCACTGGTCGCTGCAGGACGCCGGATCGAAGGCCTTCGTGCAGTCCTTCGGCACCAAGTACGGCTTCCCGCCCAGCCAGGCGGCGCACACCTGCTACGTGCAGACGCTGCTTTATGCGGATGCCGTTCAGCGCGCCGGCAGCTTCGATCCCTGCGCCGTGGTCGAGGCGCTTGAAGGCTACGAATTCGACGGGCTTGGCAACGGTCCCACCCTTTACCGCGCCGAAGATCACCAGTGCTTCAAGGACGTTCTGGTGGTGCGCGGCAAGGAAAACCCGACCTCGGAATTCGACCTTCTGGAAGTGGTCGAGATCACGCCGCGCGCCCAGGTCGAATACGCGCCCGATCACCCGATGTTCGCGGGCGGTGCGCTGGGGTCGTGCAACCCGGGCGCCTGATCGCCACACTCAAACCGGGGCGGCGCCTTGCGCACCGCCCCTTGTTGCAGCGGTCCCGGCCTTCGCGCCGGGACCGCATGGCATCCTCTTGACCTCTGAAGGCCGGGACCATGGACGCAATCATCCTTCAAATTCTAAACGGGCTCGACAAGGGCTCTGCCTATGCGCTGATCGCGCTGG
>CAXICP010000440.1:0-3075 GCA_964022595.1 uncultured Salipiger sp. | reverse complement strand
ACCGACATGCGGTGCCCTTCGACAAAGGTCTGGATCGCGTGGCCGATGTCGCCAAAGGTGTTGCCCGGCTTGACCATGTCGATGCCGATCATCAGCGCGTCATGGGTCACCTGCACCAGCCGCGCGGCAAAGGGCTTGGCCTCGCCCGCGACAAACATCCGCGAGGTGTCGCCGAACCAGCCGTCCACGATCACCGTGACGTCGATGTTCAGGATGTCGCCGTCCAGCAGGCTGTCGTCGCTGCGCGCGTGGCTGTCGTTCTTCCACTTGGGGATCTTGCTGCCGGGAATGCCGTGACAGACCACGTGGTTCACCGAAATGCAGCTGGCGTGCTGATAGCCCTTGTACCCGATCGTGGCCGAGGTCGACCCGCTGGCCTTCACAAGGTCGCGGATTATGGTTTCCAGCCCGCCGGTGGTCTGGCCCGGAAAGACGTGCGGAACCAGATCGTCAAGGATCTGCGCCGCAACGGCCCCCGCACGGCGCATGCCGTCGAAGTCTTCGGTATCGTGGATGCGGATGCCGTCCCGGGTGAGGCGGCCGCCGGTTTCGTGTCTCAAGGCTGCGCGCTCCGTCTGCATGTCGGTTCCCTATCTAGTCGTTTCGGGCGCAAGATGCCAGTGTCCAGCCGCGCCGGGCGGGCGTTTTGCCGCGCTCATGCCGGCAGGACCGGCGCCTTGAAGGGCAAGGGCGCGCCCAGCGTCACGTCTTGCGGCGTGATGCGGCATCCAAGCGCCAGCGTTTCCACGCCGCGCGCGGTGGCGGCCTGCCAGGCCCGGGCATAGGCCGGGTCGATGTCGGCGGCCAGCGTCACCGCATGGCAATCGGTGCGCTGCACGAGATACAGCATCACCGCCCGCTCGCCCGCTTCGGCGCGGATCGCCAATTCGGCCAGATGCCGGGCGCCGCGCGCGGTCACTGAATCGGGGAATTCGGCCAGCCCGGGCCGGCGGCACAGGGTCACCGATTTCACCTCAACCCAGGCGCAGGGGCGGGCCGCGCCTTCCAGCAGGAAATCGATGCGGCTTTTCTCACCATACCTGACCTCGGGGCGCACGCTGTCGTAGCCTTCAAGCCCCGGCACCCTGCCCCCGTCCAGCGCGGCGCGCAGCATGCGGTTGGGCACGCCGGTGTCCACGCCGACAAGCGCGCCGCCGACCTCGGCCAGCCGCCACGTGTATTTCAGCTTGCGCGCGGGGTCGTCGTTGGGTTCCAGCCAGATCGGCAGGCCCGCGTCCTTCATCCCGGTCATGGCGCCGGGGTTGGCCACATGGGCGGTGATCTCGCGCCCGTCGGGCAGGCGGGCATCGGCCAGGAACCGCTTGTAGCGGCGGATCAGGGTCGCGGGCACAAGCGGGGTTTGAAAGCGCATGGCCGGGGCCTATACCAATCAGGCAGACGCGCCAAGGAGGACAGCCCCATGACCAACCCCACCGCCGCCATGATCGTCATCGGCGACGAGATCCTGTCCGGGCGCACCCGCGATTCCAACATGCACTACCTTGCGCAAGAGCTGACCAAGATCGGCGTCGACCTGCGCGAGGTGCGGTTCATCGCGGACGAGGCGGCGGCAATTACCGCAACGGTCAGAGAAATGAGCGCGGCCTACGGCGCCGTCTTCACCTCGGGCGGGATCGGGCCGACGCATGACGACATCACCGCCGACAGCGTGGCCGCCGCCTTTGACACGCCCATCGGCGTGCGCGAGGATGCCTACCAGCTTCTGCGCGCCCATTACGACCGGCAAGGCAACGACTTCAACGAGGCGCGCCAGCGCATGGCGCGCATTCCCGACGGGGCGACGCTGATCGACAACCCGGTGTCCATCGCGCCCGGCTTCACCATCGCCAACGTGCATGTGATGGCCGGCGTGCCCGCCGTGTTCGAAGCGATGGTGGCCAGCATCCTGCCCACCCTCACCGGCGGCGCGCCGCTGCTGTCGCAAAGCCTGCGCATCCAGCGCGGCGAAGGCGAAATCGCCGGCCCCCTTGCGGAACTGGCAAGGGAATTCGCGGACCTTGGCATCGGGTCCTACCCGTTCCAGAAAAACGGCATCTACGGCGCGAACATCGTGATCCGCGGGCAGGACGGCGCGCGCATCGATGCGGCGATGACCCGGCTTGCCGGGCTGTTCCCGGAATGATCCCGTCGCTGTCGCGGCTTTACGGTGCGATTGACGGAACCTGGCCCTGCGCCCGCGCCATACTGGCGGGGCCGTGGCTGCTGCGCGAGGGCGGCGGGGGCGGGCAGCGCGTGTCCTGCGCGACGGCCGAAGGCGACTGGACCCCGGGCGACCTGGCCGCCGCCGAAACCACCATGGGGATGCTGGGGCAACGGGCGCTGTTCATGGTCCGCGCCGGCGAAACCGCGCTGGACGCCGCGTTGCAGGGCGCCGGCTACGATCTTGTCGATCCGGTCAACCTGTGGATCGCCCCAAGCGCCAGCCAGACCAGGCACGACATGCCGCGCGTGACGACCTTTGCCGTCTGGCCGCCGCTTGCCATCATGCATGAAATCTGGGCCGAGGCCGGCATCGGCCCTGCCCGCTTGCGCATCATGGAACGCGCCGACGGGCCAAAGACCGGCATTCTGGGGCGCCTGTCGGACAAGCCCGCCGGCACCGCGTTCTGCGCGATTCACGACGACATCGCCATGGTCCACGCGCTGGAAATCCGCCCGGACCATCGCGGCAGGGGCCTTGGCAAATGGATGATGCGCCGCGCCGCCGAATGGGCGCAGACGCACGGCGCCGGCTGGATGGCAGTGCTGTGCCTTGCCGACAACGCCCATGCCAACGGGCTGTACGCTTCCCTCGGCTACGAATGCGTGGGACAGTACCATTATCGCATCAAGACAGAGGCCGCCTCATGACCAGGGATCTGCCCACCGCGCTGGATCTGCCCATGGCGGACCCGCTTCCCGACCGGACGCGCAAGTATTTCGACATCTGCCAGGAAAAGCTGGGCATGGTGCCGAACGTGCTGCGCGCGCATGCCTTCGACAGCGCCAAGCTGGATGCCTTCAGCGCGATGTACAACGAACTTATGCTGGCCGATTCCGGGCTGACCAAGCTGG
>CAXICP010000439.1:0-3104 GCA_964022595.1 uncultured Salipiger sp. | reverse complement strand
CACCAAGCAGCAGACCAAGGCGCTTGCGGCCAAGATGCAGGACGCCTACGGCGGCAAGGTGATGGTCGATTACTGCATGCGCTACGGCAACCCGTCGACGCAATCCAAGGTCGACGCGATGGTCAAGGCGGGATGCCGCAAGATCCTGTTCTTCCCGCTTTATCCGCAATATGCCGGGGCAACGTCGGCCACCGCCAACGACCAGTTCTTCCGCGCACTGATGGACCAGACCTGGCAGCCCACCGCCCGCGTCGTGGACCCCTATTTCGAACATCCGCAATACATCGAGGCGCTGGCCCAGTCGGTCGAACGCGGCTACGCGGCGCTGTCCGAACAGCCCGACATGCTGGTGGTCAGCTACCACGGCATGCCCAGACGCTACCTGATGCAGGGCGATCCCTACCATTGCCAGTGCCAGAAGACGACGCGCCTGCTGCGCGAGCGGCTGGGCTGGGATGAAAGCCGGATCACCACCACCTTCCAGTCGGTGTTCGGCCCCGAAGAATGGCTCAAGCCCTATACGGTCGACCACGTGGCCGAGCTGGCCCGGCAGGGCAAGAAGAAGATCGCCGTCATCGCCCCGGCCTTTTCCGCCGACGGCATCGAGACGCTGGAAGAGATCAACGAAGAGATCCGCGAAAGCTTTGAACACGCCGGCGGCGAAAGCTTTACCTACATTCCCTGCCTGAACGACGATCCGGCGCATATCGACGCGCTGTCCACCGTCATCGCGGAAAACCTTGGCGGCTGGGTCTGACAACCCGGCCCACCCGCCCCTGCAGGCAACGAAAAAGGCGGCGCCCGAAAGCGCCGCCTTTTCCAGATTTCGGTACCGGAATGCCCGGTAATCAGTCGGCCGACACTGCGGCTGCGACGACGACTGCTGTGCTTCTTCCACGACCACGACGGGTTCCATCACCACGTCGTCTTTTGCGTACGAACCGGCCATTGCGGTCGAAGCGGTTGCGGCGAGCACGGAAGCGAGAGCGAGTTTCTTCATGATATCCTCCAGATAATCGCTTGTCGAAATTCTGATTTCACGACAAGCACCCAAGACTTACCTCGTGATTCCGTCTAAGCAGCTAATTTGGGCGATTGCAATCTGACTCGCTCGCCGCATCCGCGCACCGCACCGGTGTCGTCAAATTAGCAACACCTGCGTGCCGACTTCGGCCATGTTGTACAGGGCTTCGATATGTTCGTTGTAAAGCCCGATGCATCCGTTCGAGGATCGGCGCCCGATCTTGCGCGTGTCGTGCGTGCCGTGGATGCGGTAGTAGGTCCAGCTAAGATGCATGGCGCGGGTGCCAAGCGGGTTGTCCGGGCCGGGGCCGACGTAATCGGGCCATTCGGGATTGCGTTCCTTCATCGACGGCGTGGGGCGCCAGTCGGGTTCGGGATCCTTCAGCACGACCTGCGTGCGACCGCGGCGGGTCAGATCCTCGGTCAGGGGCACCGAACAGGGGTAAAGGTGGTAGGTGCCGTTCTCTTCCCAGTAGTGCAGCGCACGCGACTGCATGTCCACGAGGATCGCGCCCTTGTTCAGGTTCGAGAAATACGGCTGCCAGTCCAGCGACCGGAAGCTCGAGATATTGCGCCGGGTGATGGTCGAGATGTCGCGTTCGAATTCGACGGTGCCGGTCCCATCGACGCTTTGCGCCAGGGCGGGCGTGCCGATCATCGCCGCACCGGCTGCCAGAAACGCGCGCCGGTCAAAACCTTTGCCTGCCATGTGGATCGTGTCCCTCAAGCTGGGTCCGGCAACGTGCCGGACATACGGATAACAATGTCACATGATATGACCTGAATGCCGCAGTCGCAAATCAAACCCGGCGCTATCACGGCGATGTGCGTTTGATATGCCACGCCCGACGCGCTACTGCGGATGGGACCTGATATTTTCATGTGAAACAACCAAGGCAGGATGATGCATAGACGCGCGTTCTTGATGATGGGGGCGGCGCTGCTGGCGGCAGCTTGTGCACCCGCGCCTTCGACCGAAGCCCCCCGGCTTGGGCCCGACGGCAAACCTCTTCCCAAGGTCTACCGGATTTCCGCCGGCGACGCGGCACGGATCGAATACAGCACGCTGGATTCGGTGAACGCGCTGCGCCAGGCGCGCGGGGTTGCCCCGTTGCAGCTGAACGCGCGGCTGAATGCCGCCGCCGCGACCCATGCGCGCGACATGTCGGTGCAGAACCGGCCCTGGCATTTCGGATCCGACGGCTCGTCGCCGATCGAGCGGGTGCAGCGCGTGGGCTACACCGGGCGCCTCGTGGGGGAAAACATCTCGGAAACCTACGAGACCGAAACCGAAACCCTCGCCGCATGGATGGAAGAGGCCGCAACGCGGGACGTCATTCTTGACCCGGCGGCGCGCGATCTTGGCATCGCGTGGTACCAGGAACCCAACGGCAAGATCTGGTGGACGCTGGTCACCGGCGTGCCGGGCGTCGCATCCACGCCGGGGGTCGACCAGATCGCCCTGGCCCAGTGATCCGCCCCCGCCCCGAAACGCAGCAAAAAGGCCCCGGTGGGGCCTTTTTCGTTGGTCGGGGAGCCACCGCGATCAGGGGCGGATGGTGATCGGCGTTCCGTCGCGGACCATGGCGTAGATGTCTTCGATCTCGCTGTCGGTGACAGCGATGCACCCCCAGGTCCAGTCGCGCCCGCCATCGCGGTATTGCGGCGGGCGGCCGTGGATGAAGATGTCTCCGCCCGGGCTTTTGCCCATGGCGCGCGCCTCGGCCCGGTCGACCGGGTTGGGATAGGAAATCCCGATGCTGAGGTGAAACCGCGAATCCGGATTGCGCCGGTCGATGAAATACAGCCCCTCGGGGGTCTTGCCGTCGCCTTCGACCTGCTTGTCGCCCACGGGGGCAAATCCCAGCCCGATATCGTAGCTTTCCAGCACCTTGTCATGGTGCAGCAGGTACATGCGCCGGTCGCTCTTGTGCACGACCACATGGGTGATCTCGGGGCCGTTGTATGTCTTGAACTTGCTGCTGCACGCCGTGATCGCAAGGCATGTCGCCAGCAGCAGGAGAATCCTGAAAAACCGCATCTGTCCGCTCGTTCTTGTTATGGGTTCTTTTGCCCGGGAC
>CAXICP010000438.1:0-3116 GCA_964022595.1 uncultured Salipiger sp. | reverse complement strand
CGCCCTGATCGACCCAGCGCACGACGTAGCCCAGGATGCCCTGCGCGTTGTTCTCGATCTCTTCGCGGATTTCTTCGTCGGACCAGTTGGCGCCCTGCGCCACCGGGATGGTCAGCAGATCGTCCAGCGTCCCGCGCGGCCCGCCCGCCGCGATCGTGTCCTGAACCGCGGCCACGTCGACCATGTGGTAATGCAGCGCGTGCAGCGTGGCGGCGGTGGGCGATGGCACCCAGGCGCAGGTCGCGCCAGCCTTGGGGTGGCCGATCTTGGCCTTCAGCATGTCCGCCATCAGGTCGGGCATCGCCCACATGCCCTTGCCGATCTGCGCGCGGCCCCGCAGCCCGCAGGCCAGCCCGATATCGACGTTGCGATCCTCGTAGGATGCGATCCAGGGGGTGGATTTCATGTCACCCTTGCGCAGCATCGGCCCCGCTTCCATCGAACTGTGCATCTCGTCGCCGGTGCGATCCAGGAAGCCGGTGTTGATGAACGCCACCCGGTGCTTCGCGGCGCGGATGCATTCGCGCAGGTTCACCGACGTGCGCCGTTCCTCGTCCATGATGCCCAGCTTGACGGTGTATTGCGGCAGCCCCAGCGCATCCTCGACAAAGCTGAAGATCTCATCCGCGAACGCCACTTCTTCGGGGCCGTGCATCTTGGGCTTGACCACATAGACGGACCCCTTGACCGAATTGCCGCCCTCGCGCGCCAGATCGTGCCTGGCGATCAGCGTGGTGACCATCGCGTCCATCAGCCCTTCGTAGATTTCCGAGCCGTCCCTGAGCAGGATCGCGGGGTTGGTCATCAGGTGGCCCACGTTGCGCACCAGCATCAGCGACCGCCCCTTGAGCGTCAGCTCCGACCCATCGGGCGCGGTATACCTGCGGTCCGCCGCCAGCGTCCGGGTGACGGTCTTGCCGCCCTTTTCGAAGGTGTCGGCCAGATCGCCCTTCATCAGCCCCAGCCAGTTGGCATAGGCCAGCGCCTTGTCCTGCGCATCGACGCAGGCGACACTGTCTTCGCAATCCATGATCGCCGAGATGGCGGATTCCATGACCACATCCGCCAGTCCCGCGCTGTCGGTCTTGCCGATGAAATGGTCGCGGTCGATGACCAGTTCGACATGCAGCCCGTTGTTGCGCAGCAGGACGGCCTCGGGCGCTTCGGGCGCGCCCCGGTAGCCGGCGAACTGGGCGGGCGTCGCAAGGGGCTTGCCGCCCACCATCAGCGCGCCATCCGCCACCGCGTAGCCATCGGCGCCGCCGTGCGCCCCGCCCGCGACGGGGAAGGTTTCGTCAAGGAACGCCTTGGCCCGGGCCACCACCTGCCCTGCGCGGTCCATGTCGAATGCGCCCCGGGGCGCCGCCGTGCCAAGCGCGTCGGTGCCGTAAAGCGCATCGTACAAGGACCCCCAGCGCGCGTTGGCCGCGTTCAGCGCATAGCGGGCATTGGTGATCGGAACCACCAGCTGCGGGCCGGGCACGCTTGCGATCTCGGGGTCGGTGTCCTGCGTTTCGATTTCGAAATCCGGGCCCTCGGGCAGCACGTAGCCGATCCGTTCCAGGAATGCCCGATACGCGGCGGCGTCATGCGGCTTGCCCCGGTGGTCAAGATGCCAGGTGTCCAGCAGGCCCTGGATCTCGTCGCGCTTTTCCAGCAGCGCGCGGTTGCGCGGCCCGAAATCATGCGCCAGCGTCGACAGCGCCGACCAGAAGCGGTCGGGCGTCACGCCGCTGTCTGCCAGAGCGTGGGTTTCGATGAAGTCGACCAGCACGGGGTCGACCTGAAGTTCGCTGCGGGGAAGTCTCGTGGTCATGATGGGGCCTCCTGGCGGAATCGCGTTGACGTCCGGTCTAGGCAAGTTTCCGATCGGAAACAAGACCGGTAAAGTAACCTGACCAATTCACCGCGACCCTGCGGCAACGCTGCCCATTTTCGAACCCTTTAGGTGGCCCCTAGGCGGCCTCTTCCTTTTCCGACTGCTGGCGCGCCCACAGCTGGGCATAGCGCCCCCGGCGCGCAAGCAGCGCCTCGTGGGTGCCTTCTTCGACCACGCGGCCCGCTTCAAGCACCACGATGCGGTCCGCATCGGCGATGGTGGACAGGCGGTGCGCGATGGTGATGACCGTGCGCCCCTCGCCCGCGCGCTTGAGCGCGCCTTGGATCTCCGCTTCGGTTTCGGTGTCCAGCGCCGAGGTCGCCTCGTCCAGCAGCAGGATCGGCGGGTTCTTGAGCAGCGTGCGCGCGATGCCCACCCGCTGCTTTTCGCCGCCCGAAAGCTTCAGCCCGCGCTCGCCCACGGCGGTGTCGTAGCCATCGGGCAGGCTTTCGATGAACCCGTGGATCTGCGCGGATTTCGCGGCGGCGACGATGTCGTCCTGCGTCGCGTCAGCGCGGCCATAGGCGATGTTGTACCGGATGGTGTCGTTGAACAGCACCGTGTCCTGCGGCACCACGCCGATCTGCGCGTGCAGGCTTTCCTGCGTCACGTCGCGCAGGTCCTGCCCGTCGATCCGGATGGCCCCGCCCTGCACGTCGTAAAAGCGGAACAGCAGGCGCCCGATGGTGGACTTGCCCGACCCCGAGGGGCCGACCAGCGCCACGTTTTCCCCCGCGCCCACATGCAGCGACACACCGCGCAGGATCGCGCGTTCCGGATCGTAGCCAAAGCGGATGTCATCGAATTCCACGACACCGCCCGCCACCGCGATGGCCGGGGCGCCGGGCTTGTCGGGCACCTCTTGCGGCTGGTCAAGCAGATCGAACATCTGCCCCATGTCCACAAGGCTTTGGCGGATCTCGCGGTAGACGGTGCCAAGGAAGTTCAGCGGCATGGTGATCTGGATCATGTAGGCGTTGACCATGACGAAATCGCCCACGGTCAGCGCGCCGCTCTGCACGCCAACCGCGGCCATCACCATGACGATGACAAGCCCGCAGGTGATCAGCAGCGACTGGCCGAAATTCAGAAAGGCCAGCGACGTGGACGTCTTGACCGCCGCCGCCTCGTAGCCGCGCATCGCGGCGTCATAGCGTTCGGCCTCGCGCGCTTCGGCGCCGAAATACTTGACCGTCTCATAGTTCAGCAGGCTGTCGATGGCCTTCTGGTTGGCGTC